>JBGSII010000231.1:0-8445 GCA_041742555.1 Ilumatobacteraceae bacterium | reverse complement strand
GGGAACGGGCGCGCGGACCCCGCTCGTCGGCCTCGTGGTCGCGCTGGCGGTCGCTGCGGTCGCAGTGGCTGCGAAGCATCTCATCGTTTCGGACCGTGGTCGGCCGTTCGACGCGCGGTTGGTGTCGGCCGTTGCCGGTCTCGCGCTGGTCGGGGCCGGACTGATGGCATGGTTCACGCGTGGCTCGTGGCTGTCGTCGATCGGGCAGACCAGCGAACTGACCGGTCGCACGGCGATGTGGGAGGTGTCGCTCGAGTGGTTTGCCGAGCGACCGGTCGTCGGCCACGGATACCTCGGAGCATGGTACGACCCCGAATTCCAGGCCGACATGCTCGTCGCTCGCGGGGAGGTGCTCGGAAGCACCCACAACACCTTCGTGGAACTGCTCCTCGGCGCGGGGCTGGTCGGGTTCGGTCTCGCAGTCGCGTTGTATGCGCTGTTGTGGTTGGCCGCGGGTGAGCGAGCGCTCGTGAGTCGAGGTGTCGTGCCGGTCTGGCCGCTCGCCGTGGTCGTCTACGTCATCGTCGAGAACATCGGCGAGACGCTGTTCGTCGGCGGCCAGCTCATGGTGGCGGTGACCGGAGCGCTCATCGTGGTGTCAGCGGCGCGAGAACCATCGCCGACGGCGCCGCGTCCGGACGTGGTCGGCAGCGTCGATGCCGTAGGCGTCGAGCGGCGGGGCTGACATCGCGCGTTCGTCAGGGGAACGGTGAGTCCAGGTCGAGGTTCGACCGGACGGCCGACGCGCGGCCAGATCGCCGATGGCGCTCGTCCAACGGTCAGCGGTGACGTGGGGACCGTGATGGAGCTCGGCCGCTCGCTGCGCTGCTGCGCCGATTCGCCGGCGTCCTGCCGGATCGTCGACGAGGGCCAAGAGCGCTGGGGACCAGTCTTCCGTGCGATCGCACAGGACGCCGGTGCGGCCGTCATCGATCGCGCGGCTGAACGGTCCGCTCGCCGACGCCACGGTCGGTATCCCGACCGCAGCGGCCTCGAGCCATTTGATGGCGCTCTTCGCCTCGTTGAAGTCCGATGGCAACACGAGCGGCGCGAGGCTGACATCGACGGCCGCCAACTGGTCGTAGAGCTGGTACCACTGCTGGAACGGTCGGCGTGTGACACGGTCACCGAACTCGTCGAGTGTCGCCTCCGGTGTCACCGGGCCGACCACGAGTACGTCGACCTGCGGCCGCTCGCGCAGGACCTCCGCCAGCGCGGGAGTGATCAGGTCGAGATCGGGCTGGTGGCTGTCCGAGCCGCTGAAGTAGGCGACCGTGACACGATCGCGGAGCTGACGACGGGCCCGGGCCGCGGCTGCCAGGCGCAGTTCGACCAGGCCGATGCCGTTCGCGGCGACGGCGACGGGGAGCCCGGTGAGCCGACCGATGGAATCGGCGAGCCCGGGTGTCGGGACGATCGCCCCATCGCAGTGTTCGAGCGTGGTGCGATAACGGTGGAGACCGTCCACGTAGTGCTCCAGGTCGGTCGGAGCAAGACGCCGGATGCCCGGGATCGTGTCGGCGAGGTCGGGGTCGACGATCAAGTCGTCCACGTCGAACACGACGTGTGTGCCTGCGGTGCGCCAGCGTTCGATCACCTCGAGCACGTGAGCGGTCGCCGGAACCCGTTGGAGGACCACCACGTCCATACCCTCGGCGATCTCGGCGAGGCCGGGGTCGAGGTAGTGCACGATGCGCGTCGACGCACCGTGCAGGGCGAGCGCCTCGCTGGGGTGATGCACTCGGTAGCGGGCGATCGCGCCGTCGGCGCCGACCACGAACGCGACGTTCGGTGTGTGCGCCGTGCGGACACGTTCCTCGCGTCGGTACCGATCGAGAAGGGCTTCGACGTGTTCGCTGGTGCCGCGAATCTCGATCGGGGTCGCACCGACGCCGTGGCGGAGGTGAGCCAACAGCGTCGGGTCGTCGATCAACGAGCGCATCGCGTCGGCCAGTGTCTCGGCATCGCCGGTGGGGACGACGAGGCCGTTCACGCCGTCCCGGACGACCTCTTCGGGGCCGAGGCAGTCCGAGGTGACCACCGGAAGACCGGCCGCGAGTGCCTCGCGAGCCGCGATCGAGAAGCTCTCGCGTGCGATCGACGGAATCAGCAGGACATCGTGCGATGCCAGCACCTCGGTCAGTTCCTCCGGTCGGAACGCCGGAGCGACCCGAACCTGGTGAGGGGCGGGATCGCTCGGTGCGAGCCCGTACGCCGACAGGGTCCAGCCGGCGAGGCCATCGAGACGACGCGCGGCCGCCTGGACGACTCCAGCCCCCTTGAGGGCGCTGTCGCCGCCGAGATACAGGAAGCGAACCCTGTCGGCCGGCACGCGAGATCCGACGATCGGGCGGACCTCGATCGCGATGTCGTTGGAGTCCACGGCGACACGCTCGGGGTCGAGCCCGTTGGCGATGACGACATCGCGCAGCACCGTCGACGGCGTGAGGATCTGTTCCACACGATCCAGGGCGGTCGTGAGGCGAGCCGCTCGTTCGGCGCGCCACGGCGACGTGACCGCACACGCGCAGGTGTTCACGTCGGTGACGAGGGGGCACGGCTGCAGGTCGGTGTCGACGAGGAACAGACGTGAACACCACCACCACAGGTCGTGCATCGTCACCACGACACGCCGCCCCGCGTCGGCCGCGACGTCGACCACACCGACACCTAGAGTCTGCAAGGTATGTACGTGCACCACATCGGGCTCGAACTCGCGCAGCCAGCGCTCTGCGGCGGCCGCGGCCAGCGGATTGTCCCAGTTGCCGTCGTCGCCCTGCTCGACACGCGACGCCGTGCCGATCCAGTGCACGACGACGCCGTCGATGGTCTCCGTCCGCAGCTCGCCGTCGGCGAGGCCCATCGTGATCGCGCCGGACAGCACCTCGACGTCGTGGCCGAGTTGGGCAGCTCGACGCGCCAGCCGCTCGACCTGCAGCGTTGCCCCGCTGGTGAAGTCCGGTGGGTAGTGAGCGGTGACGTAGGCGATGCGCATGAGCGGTGCAGACCGGGACACGGCCAACCATCGACACTACTGGTCGGGTTGCACCGGTGACGGCGACGAACGACGACGTCAGTCGGCTGCGGGCCGAGCGCGACGCAGCGGTGGCACACGCGCGGGAACTGGAACTACAGCTCGGAGCACTACGCGGTCAGGTCAAGCGTCTCGAGCTGGTGATGTGGCGTCGCACCGCTCGTCGTCAGCTGTGGCAGTCGCGTCTCGAGCGGGTGCTGGCCAAGGTCCGGCGATCGTGAGCCACGGGGGTCCGCCGCGGTTCTCGATCTGCACGCCGGTCCACGATCCGCCGCTCGATCTCCTGCAGGCCTGCCTCGACTCGATCGTCGCGCAGACCTGCACCGACTGGGAGTTGTGCCTCGTCGACGATGGTTCGCAGCGCGCGGAGGTCCTTGCCGAACTGCGTGCCAGAGCGCAGGGGGATGACCGCATCCACCTCGTCGAGCGCTCGCAGGCCGGGGGGATCGTCGCGGCCTCGAACGCAGCACTCGAGATGGCGACGGGTGAGTTCGTCGTGCTCGTCGATCACGACGACCAGCTCGAACCGAACGCGTTGGAACTGGTCGCTGGTGCACTGGACACCGATCCGACGATCGACTACGTCTACACCGACGAGGACAAGTTGGCGCCCGGGGGACGCGTGTACGACACGTTCCTCAAGCCCGACTGGTCGCCCGAGCGTCTCCGATCGCAGAACTACTGCACGCACCTCTCGGTGCTGCGGCGCTCGGTGGTCGAGGCGGTCGGCGGGTTCCGCGACGGTTTCGACGGCTCGCAGGATCACGATCTGATCCTGCGCGTCACCGAGCGCGCACGCACGGTCCACCACATCGCGTCCGTGCTCTACCACTGGTGCATCACACCAGGATCGGCAGCCGGCGACGCCGACGCCAAGCCCTACGCCCGTGAGGCCGGCCGGCGAGCAGTCGAGGAGCACTTCACAAGACTCGGGATCGAGGCGGAGGTCGAGCAGCTCGAAACACCCGGGCACTACCGCACCCGTCGTCGACCCGCCGAGCTCCCCGCAGTGAGCATCGTGATCCCCACCGTCGGTACTGCCCGGGCGGTGTGGGGTGTCGAACGCCCGATGGTGCTGGGTGCCGTCCGTTCGGTGCTCGAGCTGACGACCTACCCGAACTTCGAAGTCGTCGTGGTCGTCGACCCTCCCACGCCATCCTCGGTGCTCGACGAACTCGACGATCTGGACTGCAGGGTGGTCGGGGCAACCGGCGAGTTCAACTTCTCCCGCCGCTGCAACGAGGGTGCGGCCGCGGCTCGTGGCGACGTGCTGCTGTTTCTCAACGACGACACCCTCGTCGAGCAACCCGACTGGCTCGACACGATGGTGGGCTTCCTCTCCGAGCCCGACGTCGGCGTGGTCGGCGCCCGCCTGCTGTACGCCGACGGCACCTTGCAGCACGGCGGACTGTTGCTCAACGAACAGCCCCTCCACATCTTCCACGGCTTCGGTGGCGACGACCCTGGCCCGTTCGGGCTGCTCGAGATCGACCGTGAGGTCAGTGCCGTCACCGGTGCCTGTCTGCTGACCCCACGCGACGTGTTCGAGCAGCTCGGTGGATTCCCCGAGGAGTTCCGGATCGCGTTCAACGACCTCGACTACTGCCTCAGGGTGCGCGCGACCGGTCGCCGGATCATCTGGAGCGCCCACTCGACGCTGTTCCACTTCGAGTCGCAGACCCGTCGCCCCGAGGCCGATCAGCACGAGATCGACCTGCTCTACGAGCGCTGGGGCGACGAGCTGCGCGCCGATCCCTATGGAAATCCGTCGTTCGCGCCGAAGCAGGCGGTGTGGCTGCCACGTGATCGCGCGACCGTGTGGGCGGCGCTCAGCGCGCGGGTCGCCCAACTCCGCCGATGACGGTCAGGATCGGACGGTCACGTCGAACGCGACGGTGCCGTTTGCGCGGGTCGTGTTGAGCACTTCGAACGACGTCGCGCGCTCCTTCCAATCGAGCACGCGGCCGGTTGATCGTTCGATCAGCTTGAGGTTGATCGGGAACTCGCCGTCCAGGAGGCCGATCCGACCGATGTCGACTCGGAGCGAACACGTGCCGTCGAGCGGCGCGATCCGTTCGTCGAGCGAATCGGTGTCGACGTGGTAGAGAATGCGACCCTCGTTGTCGGTCACTTCGAGATCGAGGATCGCGTCGTCGATTCGGCGAGTGGTCGTGACCTCGATGTCGACCCAGACCGATTCACCGACGTGGACATGGCGTCGACTGCCCTCGTGGTCGTGGTGCACCCGCACGTCGCCGATCGCGAGCGGGCTCTCGACGAACGACTCGGGGTCGAGGGCCGAGGGCGGGTGGCCGTGGAGGTACTCGCGGAAGACACGGATCGCCTTGCCCGGTTCGTCGTCGATCACCATGTTCCCGTGGTCGAGCACGATCGCACGGTTGCAGACCTGGCGCACCGTCTCGGCTGCGTGGGTCACGAGCACGATCGTGCGACCCTCGTCCTGGAACTGCTTGATCCGGCTCATGCACTTGAGCTGGAAGACCTCGTCGCCGACAGCGAGGACCTCGTCGACGAGCAGGACATCCGGATCGAGATTGACGGCGACAGCGAATCCCAGGCGGACGTACATCCCTGAGGAGTAGTGCTTGACAGGCTCATCGATGAACTGCTCGAGGCCGGCGAAGTCGACGATCTCGTCGAAGCGGGCAGCGATCTCCTTGCGCGGCATGCCGAGGAAGGCCGCGTTGATGAACACGTTTTCGCGGCCGGTGAGATCGGGATGGAAGCCAGCGCCCAACTCGAGCAACGACGCGAGTCGGCCTCGCACCAGGACCTGACCGCTCGACGGTGTGAGGATGCCGGCGATGCACTTGAGCAGCGTCGACTTCCCTGAACCGTTGTGGCCGAGAATGCCGACCGTTTCGCCCTGCTCGATGGTGAAGCCCACGTCGTTGAGCGCCGGGAACTCCTGGTAGTGGTTGCGCCCCATCCCGAGCAGTCGCTCCTTGAGCGACGTGACCGGGGTGGTCGAGATGCGGAAGACCTTCGACACCTCCTCGACGATGATGGCTTCGTCGCCGGATCTGCTCGGCGAGACGGAGCTCACAATGCCTCGGCGAGGTTGGCGTCGGCGCGGTCGAACACCTTCAACGCCACAGCCAGGATGAGGACCGCGACCGCGCCGACGATCGCGAGCACACCCAGGTACCAGAGTGGACCATCGTCGGGCAGCAGTGCGATGCCGTCGACTTCTGACGTGCCGTAGATGGCTCGCTGGAAGGTGATCACGACCGACGTGAAGGGATTGAGCAGCAGCACCTCGCCCGGGATGCCGTGGCGCTCGAGGAACGGCACCGCTCGTTCGTACTGGTAGAGGATCGGTGTCATCCAGAACCAACCCATCACCAGCAACTCGAGCAGGTGCATGGTGTCACGTGCCATGACGTTCAACGGCGCGAGGAGCAGGGCGAGGCCGCTCACGACGAGGATGGCGACGACCAGTGCGATCGGGAGCAACCACATGTACGTCCAGTCGACGGCGTGACGTGTGACGACGAGCACCGCTGCGAACGCGATCGACTGGAGGAGGAAGTGGGTGAGAGCACTTCCGACGTTCGCCAACGGAAGGATCGCGCGCGGGAACTTCACCTTGCCGACGAGCGATGCGTTCGCCGTGATCGACACCGTTGCGGTCAGCATCGCGGTCGATGCGAACGTCCACACCAGGAGTCCGCACAGCACCCAGATGGCGAAGCGGGGAAAGCCGGCGCCGAGGATCGCGAACACCGCGGTGTACACCACCAGCAGGAACAGCGGCTGCACCATCGACCACAGGAACCCGAGCGTCGAGTGCTTGTATCGAACGGTCAACTCTTTACGAGTCAGGCTTCCCAGAAGCTCACGGAACTGGAAGATCTCACGCACGTGACCGAGAATCGACCGGCGCTGCGCCATCGGGCGGAGTTGGTCGGACGCGGGACGTCGGGCAGGCTGGTCGAGCGCGGTCATGGGAACGGGACAACGTTATCGACTGGCCGCAGGGCCCGGTCGGATGACGGGGTTCAGGTCGGACGGTCCTGCTTGTCCTTCTTGGCCGCCTTCTGCGCCTTCTTCCACTCGCGCACCTTGCCGAGTGAGACCTCGTCGTGGACGTCGGCGACCGAACGGGGACTGTCGTCTCCGAACTTGCCTGCCGCCTGGCGCCAGCCGTCGAGTTCGACGCCTTGGGTCTTCGCCAGGATGGCGATGAAGATCTTCGACTTCTCGTCTCCGTATCCGGGCAGGGCCCGCAGGCGGCGGTAGACCTCGTCGGCGGCCTTGACGCCCTTCCAGATGTTTTGCGCATTGCCCTTGTAGTCGGCAACCAGGGCCTCGCACACGGCGTGGATCCGCTTGCCCATCGAGCCGGGGAAGCGATGAATGGCGGGCTTCTCACAGCAGATCGACACGAACTCGTCGAGATCCATGGCAGCGATCTTCTTCGGATCGAGATGCCCGAGCCGCTGTTCGAGCGTGGCAGGTCCGCTGAACGCCCACTCCATCGGTACCTGCTGGTCGAGCAGCATCCCGATCAGCAGCGCGTTGGCGTTGGTGTTGAGCAGCTTGTCCGCCGCCTTGTCACCCGTGATGTAGAGCGTGCCAGCCATGCAGTCACGTTAGCCACGGCCGCTGTGCGAACATGCTCGACATGCCGTCTCGGTCCGACGCGCTCCGATGGGCGGCTCTCCTGGTCGGACTCCCACTCGTGGCCCTCGCGTTGGTGGTGTCTGCCGATGCGATCCCCGATCGATTCGTGGGATACCGATTGCGCGACGCGATCGTGACCGGCCAGCTCGACGAGCGGTCCTATGGCATCGGCGACACGGGCGGCCAGCTGGACGGATACAGCGAGTGCAAGCGGATCACGGTCGGCCTCGGCGCAGCACCGGGTGCGGGAACGCTCGAGTCGGCCATCCGCAGCCCGACCCTCGGGCCGTGTGAGTCGGCGGTGCCCGCGGTGTTGCGATGGGCGGACGGCGGAGGATGGACGGGTTCCTACAACTACTTCAGGTACTGGAACGGGAGCACGGTCGTGATGCGCCCCGCGGTCGCTGCGGTGGGGCTCGCCGGAACTCGGCTGCTCGCCGCGCTGGCCCTCGCGATCGTGGTCGTGGGGTGGTTCCTGGGCGCCCGGCGCCTGGTCGGCACCCTGGCGTCGACGCTGTTGCTGGCCCCGTTGCTGCTCACGACCGACTTCATCGACCTTCCAGGAGCGCTCGTCCAGGCGATCGGGATGATCGTGGGTGTCGGTGCGGCCGCGCTGTTCCTGAGATTCGTGCCGCCGCGGTCATCGCGGCAGACCTTCGCAGCAGTGGCCTTCGCGTGCGGCGCGGCGTCGCAGTTCTTCGGCGATCTCACCAACCCGGACGCGTCCTGGGCGCTCGTCGTCAGCGCGGCCGCGATGGTGGCGC
>JBGSII010000230.1:0-18737 GCA_041742555.1 Ilumatobacteraceae bacterium | reverse complement strand
GTGAACGGTTCGGATGCGTGCCTCGTGCTGCCCACACGATTCGGGATGGGGTTCATGCTCGACGGCGAGTTCGCGCCGATGCTGTCCGAGTCGTCGTTCGGCCACGCCGGCGCCGGCGGCTCGCTCGGCTACGCCGACCCGGACACCAAGGTCGGCTACGGCTACGTGATGAACCAGATGGCTGGTGGTATCGCCGGCGACCCGCGCACCATCGCCCTCAACGACGCCGTCCGCGCCTGCCTCTGAGCGCACCCCAACACCACTGTGCGATGAGCGAACGGCGCCGTATGCGGTCGCTTCGCTCATCGCTGGAGGCTCGGGCGCGCGTGCGATGAGCGAACTGTGCCGTATGCGGTCGCTTCGCTCATCGCTGGGAGTTTGGCGGGGTTGTGGGGAACATGGCCGACGGTCCGGAAGGCGCTGCGTGCAGCCACTAGCGTGGTCGCAATGACCGACACCACATCGCTGTCGACCATCGATCGGCTCGAGGCAGCAGCAGATTCCGGCACCGGCGTCACCTTCGTCGGAACGTCGATGACCGGCGGCGGCGCCCCGATCGCGGTGTCCTGGCGGGAGCTGCACGACAACGCTCGCGCAGTGGGCGCAGCGCTCCAGGCTCGAGGCATCCTGCCGGGCGATCACGTCGCCATCCTCGGGCCGACCAGCCCCGAGTTGATGACGATCGTCCGCGGCTGCTGGCTCGCCGGCGTCGCCTCGATGGTCTTGCCGCTGCCGATGCGGATGGGCTCGCTCGACGTGTTCATCGAGAGCACGCGAGGCCGAATTCGGCACGGGGATGCGAAACTCGTGCTGATCGACGACCTGCTCGCCGACTTCTACGTCGCGGCCGAGGGTGACCCGCCGATCCTGCCGATGAAGGCCGTCATGCCCGGCTCGCCGAACGTGCCGACCGGCGACGCACTCGAGATCCCACCGCATGATCCTGAACGCCTGGTGATCCTGCAGTACACGAGCGGGTCGACCAGCGAACCCAAGGGCGTGATGATTCCCGATCGGGTGCTGAGCGCCAACATCGACGCCTTGTCGCAGGCCGCCGAGCTGGGCGACAACGAGCTGCTCGTCTCGTGGCTGCCGCTCTATCACGACATGGGTCTCGTCGGGTTCCTCGCGATGCCGATGACCAAGGGGGTCAACCTCGTGCAGGCGGCGCCGCAGGACTTCCTCGCGCACCCGGGAAACTGGATGCAGTGGCTGTCCGACTACCGCGCGACCGCCACCGCCGGACCGAACTTCTCGTGGGTGCTCGCGACCAGAGCGCTCAAGCGGATGAAGGACCTCGACCTGTCGAACCTCACGGTCGCCCTGTCCGGGGCGGAGCCGGTCGACCCGAAGGCGGTCGATGCGTTCGTTGCCGAGGCCGGTCGGTTCGGTTTCACGCCCGGTGGCATGTTCCCAGCGTTCGGGATGGCCGAGGTCGCGATCGCCGGCACGTTCCCGCCCCGGTACCGCGGGCTCGTCACCGACACCGTCGACCGGATCGTGCTCGAGACGCAGCGAGTGGCGAAGCCGGTCGAGATCCACGACATGGACGAGTTGGGTCTCACCGCTCGGCAGCTGCCACTGCTCGGCAAGCCGGTCCCGGGCCTGGAGATGAAGGTCGTCGATCCGGAGACGTTCGAGGAACTCCCGGAGCGCCACGTCGGCGAGCTCCTGCTCCGCGGAACCTCCGTCACCCCTGGCTACTACAAGCGGCCCGATGCGACCGCCGCGCTCTTCCACGACGGCTGGCTGTGCACCGGCGATCTCGCGTACCTCCTCGACGGTGAACTGGTGCTGTGTGGGCGGATCAAGGACGTCATCATCGTCGGCGGCCGCAATGTGTTCCCCGAGGACATCGAACGGGCAGTCGGCCCGCTCGACGGCGTCCGGGCCGGCAACGTCATCGCGTTCGGCATGGAGGGCTACAAGGGCAAAGAGAGCGTGGTCGTCGTCGCCGAGGTGCGAGTCAGCGACACGTCCGGCCCGCTCGATGACATCCGCGAACGGATCCACCACCGCACACTCGAGGTGTGCGGACTTCCACCCCGCGACGTGATGCTCGTGACCCCCGGCACCCTGCCCAAGACATCGAGCGGCAAGCTCCAGCGCGCCAAGTGCCGCGAGGAGTACCTCAACGAGGAACTCGCCCTCGTGGAGTGAGTGTTACATCTGGGGTCTGACCCCAGATGTAACACTCACCGGATCAGGGGTGCGAGGGTCTGGCCGAGGAGTTCCACCCTGCCTTCGATGTGGCCGTTGGCGGGCATGTTGATGGTGAAGCCGTCGACGCCGAGCGCGAGTTGGGCGGCGAACTGCTCGCCGACGGTGGCGGGATCACCCCAGATGAAGTTCCCGAGCCACACCGCCTGCTCGTCCTCCGGCATCGACGCCAGATCGAGGCCGCGCCGCTGGAAGTAGGCGACGAGATCCGTCATCGCCTCCTTGGTGCTCGGCGCGATACATGCGGTCTTCTGCCACGACACGGTGATCTCGGAGCGGTCGCGGCCGAGACGGTCACAGTGCTCGGCCAACGCGTCGAGCTTTCGTTGGAGATCGGACGGCGGGCAGATGAGATTCGACTCGTCGGCGTACTGCGCAACCATCCGCAGGGTCTTGCGTTCACCTCCACCGCCGATCATCACCGGGATCCGTCCGACCGGGGGCGGCTCGTTGATCGCATCTCGCGCCGTGTAGCGCTCGCCGTCGAGCGACGGTCGTTCGCCACGCAGCATCGGAATGATGATCTGCAGCGCCTCCTCCAGCTTCTCGAAGCGATCGGTGAACGTCCCGAACTCGATGCCGAACGCGTCGTGTTCCAGCTCGAACCAGCCGGCGCCGATGCCGAGTTGCGCGCGTCCTTCCGAGACGATGTCGAGCGTCGTGACCGTCTTGGCCAGCACGGCGGGGTTGCGGTACGTGTTGCCCGTCACGAGTGCGCTGAGCCTGACGTTCTTGGTCTCGCGGGCCAGCGCCGACAGCAACGAGTAGCACTCGAGCATGAACTGGTCGGGCTCGCCGAGCATGGGCAACTGGTAGAAGTGGTCCATCACCAGCACCGTGTCGAACCCGGACGTGTCGGCTTCCTTCGCCTGATAGGCGACCGCGTCGAACAGATCGGCGGGACCGACACCTGGGTATGTGAAGTTCGGGATCTGGTAGCCGAGTTTGGTCATGTGGCGATCAGACCACGCGCCGGCGGCCGCGTCAAACGCCCGAGCACACGCCGCTTTCGCCGACGTCGTAGGCTCCGGAGACCATGAGCCAGGGATGGGAGTCGAGGCAGCAGCGGACGCGGGCGGAGATCCTGCACGCTGTCGGCGAGATCATCGCCGCTGACGGGCTCGACGGGCTGACCATGCGCAAGTTGGCCGATCGAGCCGGCGTGGCCGTGGCGACGCTCTACAACCAGTTCGACGATCGTGACGGCGTGCTCGTGGCGTTCGTGAGCAGCGGGCTCGACCAACTCGAGTTCGAACTCGACGAGCAACCTGCAGCCGAGCCGATCGACGGTACCCGGGCGCTGTTCGCTGCACTCGACGAGACGATCGCCGCGCGCACGCACGTGTGGCGTCCGGTCATCGCCACCCTGCGGTCGATTCCCGACTCGCCGCGAATGGGTGCTGTCGGAGAACGCATCGTGGCGGCGGTGGAAGCAGATCTCGCAAAGGCGCAGGCGGCCGGCCTGCTGATCGCCGACTGCAAGGTCGACCTGCTGGCGTGGCACATCTTCGTGTCGTGGATGCGGGGGCTCGAGCGTTGGGCACAGGGAACGATCGACTGGGACTTGTACCGCTCGAGCTCGCGAGTCGCGCTCGAAGTGGCGCTTGCGGCCGTCGTCGGGGAGCCGATGCGAACCGTGGCGCTGCGACGCGCCGGCGTGATCTGAACAATGCTCGTCGTCGCCTCTGACCGTCACCGCGGCCACGCCCCGCTCGCCGAGATCGAGTCGTCAGGGTTGCAGCCTCCCTTCGAGCACCCGGGTCGTGCCGACGCGATCCGCGACGTGTTGGCCGCCGACGGTCGGTTCCAGATCGCCGAACCCGACGAGTGGGGGACCGACCCGATCGCGGCCGTGCACGATCCGGGACTGGTCGAGTTCCTCGCACGGGCCTGGCAGGACTACCAGCTTCGGCACCCGGGGACGCACGATGTGGTGCCCGACGTCTTCGCTCTGCCGGGCCTACTCGACGGGGTCGGGCCGTTCCCCGAACGTTCGCTGGTCGATCACGAGCTCGGACGATGGTGTTACGAGACGACCACCCCGATCACGGAAGGCACCTTCGATGCTGCGCGGGGCGCCGTCGACGTCGCGCTCACCGCGAGCGCGGCCGTCCTGGGCGGCGAGCGCTCGGCATACGGCCTGTGCCGTCCACCCGGCCACCACGCGCCGACCGGGCTGTACGGCGGGTACTGCTTCTTCAACAACGCCGCGATCGCTGCCCATCACGTTGCGACCACGACGGGATCCCGGGTCGCCGTGCTCGACGTCGACTACCACCACGGCAACGGCACCCAGCAGATCTTCTATCGACGCGATGACGTCCAGTACGTATCGCTCCACGGCGACCCCGCACGCGCGTACCCGTACCTGTCGGGCTTCGCCGGGGAGACCGGGGCCGGCAGAGGGGCGGGCGCCAATCTCAACCTGCCGCTCGCCGCGGGGACCGACGACGAGCGCTACCTGGAGGCGCTGGCCGCCGCGTGCGAGGCGATCGACGCGTTCGGCCCGGATCTGGTGGTCGTGTCGCTCGGAGTCGACACGTTCCACAACGATCCGATCTCGGACCTGGCGATCACGACCGACGGCTTCGGCCTCCAGGGCGAACTCGTCGCCCAGCTCGCACGTCCGACGGTCGTGCTGCAGGAGGGTGGCTACGACGTCGCCGCCATCGGCGACAACGTCCGGGCGTTCCTCCTCGGAATTGCAGCAGGGGTCTGACCCCTGCTGCAATTCGACGTCGTCAGGCGATGAGCCACTCGGCGCCGTCGGGGGTGTCGCGGACCTCGATGCCGGCGGAGGCGAGTTCGTCGCGGATCGCATCGGACACGGCGAACGCCTTCTCCGACCGGGCGACGACCCTGGCGGCGAGCGCCGCTTCGACGACGGGACCGAGGACCTCCCGGACGTCGCGAACACCCTCGGTCGCCGCCGCGCCGAGGCGGACGATCATCGAGCGCAACGCAGTCCGGGCCCGGTCGATGTCGTCGGACTGCAGGGTGTCGCGAGACCATTCGACGATCGACGACTCGAGCTCGAGGATGGCAGCGACCGCGCCGTCGGCGTCGCGAGCCGCGAGCGCTGAGTCGAACGTCGCCTCGTGGAGTCTTGCGGCGTCGGCGAGGGAGGTGAGGACTGTGGTGGCCTCGCGCTCTGCTCCTCTTCCTTTGCCGCTTGTACTTTGGCCAGGGGTCTGACCGAGGTCAGACCCCGGTGCGTTGGCATCGGTGAGATGGGTCTGACCGAGGTCTGACCCCGGTGCGTTGGCATCGGTGAGATGGGTCTGACCGAGGTCAGACCCCGGTGCGTTGGGGTCGGTGAGATGGGTGCGGGGTGCCGTTGTGCCGGCGCGGATCAGGTCGATGGGGATCGATTGGCCGGCTTCGATGCGAACCGAATCGCCGCGGCGGCGCAGCGTGATCGCACCTTTGCCGACGATCTCGGCGGTGTCGGCGTCGAGATCCATCACGACGCCGGTGTGTTCGTCGATGCCGAGCACGAAGCAGCCGTCGGGCAGCGCTGGCTCGAGCATCGTCAGGCGCCGCTCGCCCAGATAACAGAAGCGGGTGTCGTGGTTCCCACCTTCGGCGTTGTCGAAGTGGGGGATGACGGCGACGTCGAGCCCGACCTCGGCCAACACGTTCAAGCCGTCCAACCAGTACGGGTCGACGCCGACCTTGTAGATCTCGTACACGGGCACCGTCACTCTTCCCAGGGTGAGAGCGGCCGCAGACGAGAACACGACCGCGCCGCCCGAACGGAGCTTCTCGGCGATCGAGTCCGGAATGGGGGTGCCCGTCCACTGACCGAGCGCGAACGTCGGGCTGCCCGGGCCTGCGAACACCCAGTCGGCGGAGCGCACCTTGGCGATGCCGCGCTCGACCGCGACCATGTCGCCGGAATCGGTCCGGGTGAGCCCGGCGGCTTCGACAGGTCGCCCGATGGCGTCACGGAAGTACTCGATCGCCTTGGAGGCCAAGATCGGAGCGTTCTCCTGGAAGCCGAAGGGAGTGTCGAGCAGCACCGCATCGACGTCGGGACCCAGCCGCTCGAAGATCGCTCGGTGTGGCGCCTTCATGGTCGGTGCGGTCTCGCCCGAACCCATGATGGCCAGGATGCGCGGGGTGCTCATGTCGACTCCGTGAAGAAGGTCGGGTCGGTCGCGGCTCGGAGGAGCAGGGCGCCGACCTCATCGGGCTGTTGGGCGTGGACGTCGTGGTGGGCCGGGCTGAACCACACCGCTCGGCCGACCGGCAGCGTCGCGATCGCGTGGTCGACCGCGTCATGTTTCGACGAGCTCCAGGCAACATCGCCCGTGTCGGCACCGATCAGCAGCGTCGGCACCTGCACCTCCGGGTAGCGGCTCGACGGCTGGTGCTCCCACAGCCCGCGCAACACGATCAGGTGCCGATCGAAGGTCAGCCAGGGGGCGATCGTGCCGTCGTCGCGAACCTCGAAGTTGGCGAGTGTTCCGTGCCGACCGGACTCGGGCCAGTCGGCAGCCGACGTCTCGAGCCAGCGAGTGATGTCGGCCACCGGCGTGCCGGCGAGACGCGGGGGAGCGAGCGCCGTTGCCGCGTCGTCCCAGTTGGGGAAGCGGCCGGCGAGATCGATGAACCCGCCGTCGACGCAGGCGATCATCGACACGGCCTCGGGATGTGCCCATGCCAGCTCGAGCACGACGTTGCCGCCCCACGATTGACCGGCGACCGCTGGGCGCTCGAAACCCAGCTCATCGATCAACAGGCGGAGATCGTTCGCCACCGTCGTCATGTCGTAGCCGTCGTCGGGTTTCGACGAGCGACCGTGCCCGCGCTGATCGACGGCGACGACCCGATGCCCGCGCTGGGCCAGATGGCTCGCGACGCCGTCCCACAGGCGGGCGTTGGAGGCGAGTCCGTGCACGAGCAGAAACGGCGTCTGCTCGTCGTCCGGTGGTGAAATGGGATCCCAGTGCACGGCGTGGAGCTCGACCCCTGAGCTGAGCGCGTGCCACTCGTGGCGAGGCTCGATCGGTGTCGTCATTCGCACGCGCCTGCGATCTGCTCGATGAGCGTGAGGAGTTCGAGCGTCGAGGTCATGGAGCGTGGCCAACGATCGTCGCCGCGGACGGCACGAGCGAATGCGTCGACCATACCGAGGTACGGATTCGACGCGGTGACGGAGTGCGTCGTCGCCCGTCCGTCCGATCGGGCAACGAGGAAACCATCGGCGCGTTCGCCGCCGGTGTGCGCGTCGTTGGCGATGATCAGCGATGCCTCGTCACCCACGATCTCGATGCGCTGCTCTTCGGCATCGACGAACGAGCATCGAATTCGTGCCTCGCGGCCGTCGGCCCACGACAGTGTTGCCTCGGTGCGGGCGTCGACGCCGGTGGTGTGCCAGAGCGCCGTCGCATCGATGGTGTCGGGGTGTGGTCCCCAGACGTCGACGATCGGGCCGAGGCAGTAGATGCCGACGTCGAGGAGTGCGCCGCCTCCTTGGTCCGGTGACCACCGGTAGTTGCCGTCCGCGTCGGCGCCGATCGTGAAGGTGAACGAGGTGTCGATGTCGAGCACAGCGCCGAGTGCGCCTCGGTTCACGCTGTCGATCGCGGCGCGCCAGCGGGCATCGAACGGTGTCATCCACGCCTCGACCAGCAGCACACCGGCCGCGTCGCACGCGGCTGCCATCGCCTCGGCATCCGCCGCCGTGGGTGCCAGCGGCTTCTCGCACAGCACGTGTTTGCCCGCGGCGGCTGCACGTTCGACCCACTCGCGGTGCATGCCGTTCGGCAGGGGGATGTAGACCGCCTCGACGTCGGGATGGTGGAGGACGTCGTCGTAGGTCCTCACCGCGAGATGGTTCCACGGCTCGGGGACCGGCCCGCCGAGCGACGACACGGCGACCAGACGAGCAGCGTCGGAGGCGTCGATCGCCGGCATGACCGCACGGGTCGCCACCATCGACCGAGCGCCGATGACGCCGACACCGACGGGAGCGACCACGCTGGTCATCACCCGATCTCGATCAGCTCGCCACCGTTCCCACCCGAGCGGTGACCGGCCTCGAGCACGGCGACGACGTCACGCGACTCCTCGGGCCGAACCGCCAGTGGCTCGCCGAGCAGCAGGTGATCGGCCAGGTTGCGGTGGAATCCCCAACCGGGGCTCGGCGCCGGCGGCAACGTGGACGTGCGCACGCCCAGCGCGCCGTCGTAGCTGGCGACGGTCAGGTCGACGGGCGCTTCCGCATGGTGCGACACGTCGGCGACGTGCCCGCGGCCGGGAACGATGCGGTCGGTGACAACCGGTCGGTAGTGGCCCTCGATCGTTCCCCGGGTGCCCTCGACGTGGAACTTCGGACGTCGGATCGCGCAGATGTCGCTCTGGCGGAACGTGGCCTCGCGCCCGTCGTCCCACTGCATCCACAGGCTCAGCTGGTCGGCGTTGGTCGTGTCGTGCCAGACCCGGGTGTGGGCGCTGCACAGCACGCGCGCCGGTGAGGATCCGAAGAGCTGCAGGATCCAGTCGACGTGATGGGAGCCCCAGTCGTAGATGGCGCCGCCGGAGATCGACGCCTCGGAGTGCCATGCCCGGCAGGGGTGCTCGAAGCCGCCGACGAAGGTCTCGATGTTGAACACCTCACCGATTTCGCCCTGGTCGACCACGTGACGCAGCGCGAGCCAGTCGCGGTCCCAGCGACGGCTCTGGTGCACGGTGACGACTCGATCGTGTTCAGCGGCGGTGGCGATGATGAGGTCGGCGTCGGCGCGCTGCAAGCACATCGGCTTCTCGATCACGACGTGCTTGCCGGCACGAAGCAACGCCACGGCGAGCTCGGCGTGGAGAACGGGCGGTGTGGCGATGATGGCGATGTCCACCGCCGGATCCGCGGCGAGGGCCTCGGCCGAGCCGTGCGCGATCAGGTCGGGGAAGTCGGTTCGCGCCGCCACCAGCCGGGACTCGACCGAGTCGGCAGCGGCGACGAGCGCCAACCCGTCGGTCTCGGTCGACGCGAGTCCGTGCAGGTACCCCATTGCGCCGAAGGGTCCGTAGCCGACCACGCCGACGCCGAGGTCGGTCGTTCGCGTTGTCGTGACCGGTACGAGCAGCCGGGCGACGAACGGTGCGAGGGTCCGATGCTGCCGCAGCGCAACCAGGTCGGCGATGCCCGTCGTGACGATTCGCCCCGCCCCGACTCGGCGCACGACGACGGTCGGATGATGGACGAACCGGACGCTCGTGGTGGCTGCGACCGTGATGCCGCCGTCGAGCGGCGCAAGGATGCGCAATCGAGTGGTGATCGGCACCTCTGAGTCGAGTCGGGTGGCCGCGGCGAGGTCGGTGAGCGTGACGAACCACTCGGTGTGCGCGAGGTCGGAGACCACCGCGACCCCGGCGATTCCTGCGGCGATGTCATCGTCGGGTTCGATCGCGAGCAGCACCGAGCGGCCTGATTCGGCGATTCGCTCGATCTCCGCGGCTCGGTCGGCGTCGATGCGTCCAGTGACGATGAGCGTGTCGTTCCAGTGCTCGATGGCCATCCCGGCGACCCTACTCAGCGCCCCGAATCGACGCTCGGTGGTGCCCAAAGATGCTGGTCAGGGACGATTTCGAGCACGATTCTACTTGCGACCAGGTCGCAAGTACCCTTCTGGACATGTCATCGAACATTGCTTACCGATCCTCTGCGTTCCGTCTGGTCGCCGTCGCCGGTGCGCTGGCGGTCGTCGCCGCTGCCTGTGGAAGCGACGACGCCGGATCCGATGGGGGATCCGATTCCGGCGACTCCGCGTCGTCGGAGTTCCAGGTGGTCACGACGGTCGCTCCCATCACGTCGATCGCAGCGAACGTGATCGGTGACTGCGCCGAGATCGTCGGCATCGTGCCGGAGGGGACGAACTCGCACACCTTCGAGCCTCCGCCATCGGCCGCCGAGCTGATGGCGACCGCCGACGTCGTCTTCATCAACGGGCTGCAACTCGAGGAGCCGACCAAGGCGCTCGCCGAGGCCAACGTCGCTGACGGAGTCCAGATCATCGAGCTCGGTGACGAGACGATCAGTCCCGAGCAGTACAAGTACGACTTCTCGTTCCCCGAGGACGGGGGCAAGCCGAACCCGCACCTGTGGACCGATCCCACGCTCGTGAAGGTGTACGCCGAGATCATCCGCGACACGATGATCGAAGAAGTGCCCGAATGCGCCGATCAGTTCAACGACAACTTCGACCAGTTCGTCGTGCTCGTCGACGAGTTCGACGCTGCGATCCGCGAAGCGTTCGACACGATCCCCGAGGAGCAGCGCAAGCTCGTCACCTACCACGACGCCTACGCGTACTTCGCCGACACCTACGGATGGAACGTGATCGGAGCGGTGCAGCCGGCCGACTTCGGCGAGCCGACCCCGGCGGACATCGTCGACCTGATCGCCCAGATCGAGGCCGAGCAGGTCCCGGCGATCTTCGGGTCGGAGGTGTTCCCGTCGCCGATTCTCGAGCAGATCGCCGACGAGACGGGCGCCGTGTACGTCGACGATCTGCGTGATGACGATCTTCCAGGTGCGCCTGGCGAGACGGACCACTCCTGGCTGGGGCTGATGAAGTTCAACTTCGTCACGATGACCGAAGCCCTCGGTGGGGACGCGACGGCACTGCGTGACTTCGTGGTCCGCAACGTGGTGTCCGACGACGCGGAGTACCCGCAGTGAGCGACACGTGACTCGCTCGTGACCGATCTCGATGCCACTGCCGGAGGTCTGATCGTCGTCGACGACCTCACGGTCAACTACGGAGGCGGCGCTCCGGTGCTGATCGACGTCGACCTGACGATCGAGTCCGGCGATCTCGTCGGCATCGTCGGCCCATCGGGGTCGGGCAAGTCCACGTTGCTCAAGGCGATGCTCGGAACGGTCGCCCCGGTGTCCGGCACGGTTCGACGGACGCCCGGACTCGCCGTGGGATTGGTACCCCAAGTCGAGACGATCGACTGGAACTTTCCCGTCACCGTGGCCGAGTGCGTCGGAATGGCGCGTGCGCGCGGGTTGCGGACGCCATGGATGTCGCGCTCCGAGCGCGCCGAGATCGACACGGTGCTCGACCGGCTCGGGATGCACGGGCTCGGCCGTCGCCACATCCGTGAGCTCTCCGGGGGGCAGCAGCAACGTGTCTTCCTGGCCCGAGCCCTGTTCACGAACTCCCAGGTGATCTTCCTCGACGAGCCCACGTCCGGGCTCGATGTCCGCACCCGCCATGACGTGTTGCACCTGCTGGACGAGCTCAATGCCGATGGTCTGACGATCGTGCTGACAACGCACGACCTGAACGGCATCGCGGCGCACCTGCCCACGGTGGTGTGCCTCAACCGCTCGGTCATCGGCGCCGGACGCCCCGACGAGGTGTTGGTGCCCGAGGTGCTCGAACGAACCTACGGCTCGCCGATGAACGTGCTCGAGCACGGGGGGATGCGGGTCGTCGTCGATGCGCCGATCGACACCAATGTCAGGCCGCTGCGCCGATCGCAGGCATCCGGTGGGGGAGGCTCGTCGGCATGAGCTGGGACGAACTGTTGCGACCGTACGAGTTCGAGTTCTTCCGCAACGGCCTGCTCGTGGCCACCATCGCCGGTGCGTTGTGCGGGATCGTCGGCTGCTACGTCGTGCTGCGCAACATGAGCTACATCGGCCACGGCTTGTCGCACTCGATCTTCGGTGGCTATGCCGTCGCGGGTCTTATCGGCGTCAACCTGTTCCTTGGCGCGGGAATCTGGGGCGTTGTGACCGCACTCGCGGTCGGTGCGATCGTGCGGCGTCGCCCGATCGGTTCCGACGCGGCGATCGGGGTGGTGACGACGGCCTCGTTCGCGCTGGGGCTCGCGCTCGTGCAGTTGTACGGGTCGCCCGGGCGCAACGCCGACGCGCTGCTGTTCGGCAACGTGCTGGGCGTCACGACGTCCGACGTCTGGCTGATCGTCGCCGTCGCACTGGTGACCGTCGTGATCGTGTTCGTGTACTACCGCCAGCTGCTCTTCACGACGTTCGACACGGAGGTGGCGGCAGCCACGGGCGTTCGGACCGCATGGATCGACGCCTTGCTCATGATCGTCCTCTCGGCCACCGTGCTCGCGACGATGAACGTGCTGGGCGTCACGCTGATCGCGGCGGCGCTCGTCGTGCCGGCGGTCGTGGCGCGGATGCTCACCGACAGCTTCGGCACGATGTTGGCGCTGTCCGGGTTGATCGGCGCGATCAGCGGCTTTGTCGGGATGAACGCCAGCTATCACCTCGACGTGGCGTCGGGTCCGACGATCGTGTTGACCTCGGCGTGCTTCTTCGTCGTCGCGTACGCGTTCGGCGGCCGCTTCCGCCGCCGCTCCGGCACCGTCGGCCACGCCCACTGAGCCGTCGCGTCTGATGTTACATCTGGGGTCAGACCCCAGATGTAACAGATTGCACGAGGGGTCAGACCCCTGCTGCAATCTCAGGCGGCTTGGAGGGCGGCCATGACCGCGGCCCAGCGGTCGGGGTCGCTGGAGTACGGGGCGTAGAAGCTGATGCGCTGGATGACGTCGCCGTAACGCTGCGAGAGCTCCGGCGCGATGTCCTCGGGAGCGCCGACGACGGCGAACGTGTTGAGGATGTCGTCGTCGATCAGCGTGCCCATCTTCGCCCATTCGCCCTGCTTCGAGAGCGCGTTCAACTCGTCCTGGAGACCACCCCAGCCGTGGATCTCGAGCACGTTGCGGTATGCCGGCGTCGAGCCGTAGAAGGCGATCTGCTGCCGGGTGCCGGCCGCGGCGGCCTCGAGTTCCTGATCGTTGGCGCCGGTGACGACGAACGAAGGGCCCATGATCTCGAAGCCCTCCATCGTCTTGCCGGCCTTCGCGCGGCCTCGTTCGAGGGCGGGAATGGTGACCTCGCGGAGGTACTTCTCGGTGGTGAAACCGTGGCAGAGAAAGCCGTCGCACACCTCGCCGGCGACTTCGGTCATCAGCTCGCCGACGCCGGCGAGGAAGACCTTCGGCGGGCCGAAGCCCTCGAGGTCGGAGGCCGGCGGCGTGAAGAACGGTGTCATCAAGGTGTGGGTGTAGAAGTCACCGCGGAAGTCGAGCTTCTCGCCGGTGAGCCAGGTGTTCCAGATCGCCCGCATCGCCAGGACGAACTCGCGCATGCGCGCCGCCGGATGGCTCCATTCCATCGAGAACCGCTTGGTGATGTGCGGCTTGATCTGGCTCCCGAGGCCGAGGATGAATCGCCCCTGCGAGTACGCCTGGAGGTCCCACGCGGTGTTCGCGAGCGTCATCGGGCTCCGTGCGAACGCCACGGCGATCGACGTGCCGATCTCGAGCCGTTCGGTGTGCTCCGCTGCGAGCAGCAGGGGCAGGAACGGATCGTGCGAGGTCTCCGCCGTCCATGCTCCGGAGTATCCCGCCGCCTCGACCTCCTGTGCGTTCTGCGCCACGCTGCGCAGGTCCATTCCGATGTTGCCGTCTACTTTCATGCGCCGACCGTAGCCCGATGGTCCTCGTCCGCTTCCGACCGGAGAACGCCGGTTCCGCCCGATTGCACTAGGGGATCTCGGCGGCGTGAGTCCCGGAAGACGGGACTACCGCCACCGAGAAATCTCGAAGGTGGGGAGGTCCGCGCGCCGCGTCACTCCTGGTCGCGGAGGAACGCCTGGATCTCGTCGGCGAGTTCGTCGCCGGAACGCAGTTCCATCGCCGGACCTGGAGCGACCTCCTCGCCGATCGAGGCATCGTGCAGCTCCTCGAGCTGGCGCAGCATGCCCAGGTGCTCGGCGTTGCCGTCGATGCTGGCGTCGATGCGCTCGCGCTGCGGGCCGACCGCCGCACGCAAGTCGGTCGCCGCTACCTCGATGCCGGTCACCTCCGTGAGCCCGTCGAGCAGCGCGACCGAGGCTGCGGGGTACGGCATCGCCACCACGTAGTGCGGCACCTGCACCCAGATTCCGAGCGCCGGGATCCGCCGAGCGTGCAGGGCGTGTTCGAGCGCTGCGGCCATGCCGGCGGGCACGTCGACGGAACTGCGCGCGAACGTCACGTTCGCGAGCACTTCGGTCGACGGTGAGGAACACGACAACCGTGGTGTTCGGGTGTGTGGCGCCGCGAAGGGATACGCACCGAAGGCGACCATCTTCGTGACCCCGAGTTCCACCGAGATGTCGCTGATCGCGCGAGCGAACCGATGCCACGCCATGTCCGGCTCCGGTCCGCTCAGCACGAGCACGTCTCGGCCCGAGGTCGAACGACCGGCTCGGAGCTCGATGGTCGACCACACCAGGTCGGTGTTGACGCCGTCTCGCAGTTCCATCACCGGCCGGCGAGCGCGGAAGTCGATGAACGTGTCGTCGTCGAACCTCAGGATCGGGCTCGTCTCACACTCCTTCGACAAGGCCTCGGCGGCGGCCGCGGCAGCACCCGCAGCGTCGATCCACCCGGTCAGCATCACGACGAGGACGGGCTCGTGCAGCATCGGCTCGTCGACGAGCCACTCGAACGCACCCTCGGGGTCGATCACGCCAGTCCGTCCAGGTACTTCTCGGCGGACGCGGCCGCGTGTTCGACCTGGAGTTTGAACGGCGCGAGCTCCTCGGGAGGGCGATCGCCGAGCGCGCCGCCCAGGTAGCGGGAGTAGACGCCTTCGATGATGCACGCCAGCTTCCAGAACGCAAAGGCGACGTAGAAGTCGAGCTGCGAGATGTCGCGGCCGGACACCTCCGCGTAACGTTCGGCCAGCTGGGGGCGGTCCCAGAATCCCGGTGCGGTCGTCGACGTTCCGCTCCAGGCGCCGGCGGCGTCGTTCGGGCCGTTCCAGTAGACCTGGAGCAACCCGACGTCGGCGAGCGGATCGCCGAGCGTGCAGATCTCCCAGTCGAGCACGGCGATCACGTTGCCGTCGTCGTCGACCATCGAGTTGTCGAGGCGATAGTCACCGTGGACCAACGTGGCGGGGCCCTGCTCGGGGATGCGTGCCAGCAGTCCTTCGTAGACGCGGTCGACGGCATCGAGCTCGCGCGTCTTGCCCTGGTTCCACTGCCCGTACCACCGCTTGAGTTGGCGTTCGATGTAGCCGTCGTGGCGGCCGAGATCGTGCAGGCCCACCGCTTCGAGGTCGACGGCGTGAATGGCCGCCATCGTGTCGACGAGCGATCGGCTGGCGTTGGCTCGCCCGGCCTGCGACAACGTGCGCTCCGCCGTGTCGCGGTCGCGCAGCACATGCCCGTCGACGAAGCGCATCACGTAGAACGGCGCGCCGTTGACGTCGAGGTCGTCGCAGATGCCTTCGACGGGTGGAACGGGGACGGCGGTGCCCTGCAAGGCCGACAGGATGCGATGTTCGCGGCCCATGTCGTGCGCGCTCGCGAGTACGTGTCCGAGCGGGGGCCGCCGCAGGACGAGCTGAGGCCCGCTCGTGCCGGTGACCCGGAACGTCAGGTTGGAGTGACCACCGGCGATCACGTCGAAACGGAACGGACCGACGGCACCGTCGACGTTCGCTTCGAGCCACGCGGTGACGGGTCCGACGTCGATTCCGGGGATCTCGTTCATGTGGCCACACATCCAGTCATGTGCGTCCGAGGGTAGTCACGCCACCGCTTCCGGTCGCCATCATGCAGTGCCGGTAGCGTTGTCCTCATGGCAGCAATCGACGTCACCGACGCCACGTTCCAGACCGAGGTCATCGACAAGTCCCAGGAGGTGGCCGTGGTCGTCGACCTCTGGGCGCCGTGGTGTGGCCCCTGCAAGACGCTCGGCCCGATCATCGAGAAGGTCATCGACGCCACCGGTGGCAAGGTCGTGCTCGCCAAGGTGAACGTCGACGAGAACCCCGGCATCGCCCAGGCGTTCCAGGCGCAGTCGATCCCCGCCGTCTATGCGCTCAAAGGTGGCGCCGTCGTCGACGGGTTCATCGGCGCCTATCCCGAACACGAGGTGCAGCGCTTCGTGGATTCGCTGCAGCCGACCGAGGAAGAAGTCGCGGTCAAGGAACTGCTCGACGCGGGCGACGAAGCCAGCTTGCGCATCGCGCTGTCGTTGGAGCCGGCGAACGAGGATGTGATCGTTGCGCTCGCCGAGCTGTTGATCGCTGATGGGAACGCCGACGAAGCGCTTGCACTGCTGGCACGGATTCCCGAATCCGACCGGACTCGCCACGTTGCGGCGCTGGCGCGCGTCGGTGTGGCGCCGGACGACGACTACGACGAGCAGCTCACCGCACTGCTCGACCAGGTGAAGACCGATGACGATGCGCGTCAGAAGTACGTCGACCTGCTCGAGCTGATGGGTCCGAACGACCCGCGCACTGCCGACTACCGGCGTCAGCTCACGTCGCGGTTGTACTGATCCGTCGGGCCCGACCGCGTCCGAAGAACTCGCCGAGCTGCGACTGGAACACGCCGACCACCTCCGCGTACCGGGAGCGAACGCTCGCGCCGCTGATGTCGGGCGTGAGCTCGGGCGGAAGCTGTGGTTCCACGCGCAGGAACTGTTGCGCAGCGGCGAGTGCGACGAACGCGTCGGCGAGCGCGCGGTCGCCGCCCTGATCGAGTGCGGTGGCTGCCTGGTCGAGTGAGCCACGGTGGACGTCCGACCGGCGACGGAGCTCGCCGAGATCCCAGAGCCGCGCGACGAGGTCCTGCTGGTCGCCGGTGACGACCGGACCGCGGGTGATCACGACCTGGGGGAGGTCGGTGGCGATCGTGACGTTGGCCGGGCGCAGCCAGAGATCGGGTCGCAGCTCGCCGAGCCGGGAGCCGACGGCACGGGCTCGGAAGTCGCGACGTTCGGCCATCGTGCGACGATCCGACACCACCGCGACGGCCCACCAGCTCTCGTCCCACTCCGTCGGGGGTTCTCGACGCCCGGCATCCTGCTGCGCCTGACGCTCGACGAGCCGGGGTGTGAGCCGATAGACGCCATCGTCGTTGACGAGGTCGCCAGTGGAGACCATTCGTGACAGCGCCGTTCTGACGGTCCCGTCGGGAAGGTTGAACAGCGCGGTGAATTCGAGAATGCGGCCCACCGGCATCCGGGGTGGATGTGAGCCGAGGAGCACGGAGAGCACGATCGAGCGCGCGTTCAGCGGCTCGAGCGGCGCGTGTCCGACCGCCGTGATGGCACGCTGCATGTTCGCCACGATCAAGAAGTGTAACATCGTCCCGTGGCCTTGATCGTGACATCTCCAGCGCCGGCGGTGCCGCTCGTGCCCGGTTCGATGGTGCCGGACCGGTCGGTGCTCCCCGACGTCCTTCCCACCGATCGGCTCAACGAACGGGCCAAGCCGAAGCCACCGCTGCGTGCCGAACTTCGGCACATCTCCAACGCACGGAATCTCGTCACCGTGGCCGGCGCCTTGCTCCAGTCGTTCGGGGTGGTGATCGCCGCGGCCTGGATCAACACGTGGTGGTCGTATCTCGTCGCATTCGTGCTGATGGCTCGTGGGCACGTCTGTCTCAACATCCTCGCCCACGAGGCGGCGCACCGACTGCTGTTCACGAACCGACGGCTGAACGACGGCGTCGGTCGATGGCTCCTCGCATACCCCACCTACCAGGCGATGCTCGCCTACCGACGTGTGCACTTTGCGCACCACCGCGACGAGATGGGCCCGGACGAGCCGGATCTCGGTTTGTACGCCGGCTACCCGATCCCGCGTGACTCCTGGCATCGAAAGCTCCGTCGCGACGCGACCGGCAACAGCGCCTCCAAGAACTTCCGGGGGCTGTTCTTCGCCCTGCGCCGCGGCCAGGCCGAGGCCCGGTACATCGTCGGTGCGCACGTCGTGATGTTCGGCGCATCGATCGTGTTCCTGCGGCCCGTCGCGTACGTGGTGTGGATCCTGTCGTGGTCGACGCTGTGGAAGGTGTCGAACCGCCTCCGCGCGATCGCCGAGCACGGCGGGATGACCCGCTCGAAGGATCGTCGCCTGACGACGCACGTGATCCGCCAGAGCCGACTCGCGCGGTACTGGATGGTGCCGTACAACACCGGGTGGCACCTCGCTCACCACGTCGACATGGGCGTGCCGTGGCGGAATCTGCCCAGACTGCACGCCGAACTGGTTCGTTCGGGCTGGGTCACCGAGGCGATCGAGTACCCGAGTTACCGGGCGTTCTGGCGCGCCGCGTCCTCCGGCGCCCCGCGCTGAGACCCATCGACGACCCCGAACCGACCTTGCGATGAGCGAAGCGTGTCGTATGCGCGCGGTTCGCTCATCGCAACGGAGTGCCGGGTGCGGTGAGGCCGGCCGGTCCGTACCGTTGCACGTACCGACTCTCTCCTGATGGTCCAGCGCGGTCAGCGCCCGCTCGAGGAGGTCGATGGGTGGAACCTCTGCCAAGGCCGATGCCAGCGCGCACGTTGGCCGAGCGCGCCCGCTCATGGGTCGACTGGTTCGGGATCGGCCGGTTGATCGCCGCCTCGGCGGCCACGGTGATCGTGTGTGTCGGCGCCGTCTGGCTGGTGCGCACACCGCCACCCGCAACGGAGTCGTCGCTGCCGCGGGCCACCACCACCGTCGCAGC
>JBGSII010000229.1:0-4866 GCA_041742555.1 Ilumatobacteraceae bacterium | reverse complement strand
GTCGCCGGCGCGAGCGCGGTCGCCGTGCGCGACGTGGTGGTCGCCGCAGCGGCCGGTGCCGGAGGTGGGGCGTCAATGGCGTTCAAACCGATCACGGTCGCGATGGAGAGGACGCCGATCACCGCCAGGAAGATGCTGCGGCCGGTGTCGTCGAGCGCGGCGAAGAGCACCACCGCTCCCGCGAGAACACCGCGGGCAACAGCGGGCCACGTCGAATTGAGCCGTTGGCGGCCGTAGGTGTCGAGACCGCTCGCCAGCAGTGGCTGCCAGGCCGTGGCGAAGAACACCGACAGGGAGATCTCCGCAGTGACGGTGACGCCGAGTGCGACCGTCGCCCACGCGCCGGTTGCGCCGACCCCGACCAGGACGGCGAGCACCCACGCCTGGAGTGCTGCGAGGACGAGGAAGATCTGGACATTGGTGCGGGCGCGCTCGATCGGGAAACGCGATGCGTAGAGCTGGATGGGGAGCGACACGACGCCGAGTCCGAAGGCCAGCCCGATCGCAGCGGCGCTCAGGCCGAGGTTCTCGACCGCGAGGATCTGGAAGATCGGGCCGCCGTCGATCCCGAGCGACGCACCGACGAGCGGCACCAGGATCGTTGCCGGGATGTACCGCCTGATCGACACCCGCTTGCTCCGCTCCCGTGCCTCCGGGTCCGATGTCGTCACGGGTCGACTCAGCCGGCGATGAATCCGCCGGCAGCGAGCGCCCGGTCGACGATGCCCGCCAGCCGGACCGTGTCGCTCGGATTCTCGCCGCTCACCGTCACCGACCACGTGACGTTGTCGGCCCGATCGAGCACCATCGCATGGGTGCTCTCGATGGTACCGGTGTGGCCCGCGGCTCCACCGCCGTAGAGGATCACGCCCATCCCGTACCCGCGATCCGGGGCGAGTGGATCATTCACCGCAATCTTCATCTCGGCGACGGTGTCGGCGTCGAGTGGCTTCCAGCCGGGTGTGGCCGGATCGAGCGAATCGAAGATCGCGAGGAGGTCCGAGGGCGAGGCCACCCACGCGCCAGCGGCTCCGAGCACCTCCATGTAGTTGCGGCCCGGCACGCTGCGATGGACGACTTCACCGGGGCCCGTGTCGTGGGTGGCGGCCAGACGCATCCCGGTGATCCCGAGCGGCGTGAGGAGGCGCTCGTGGACGGCTTGTTCGTAGTCCTGGCCGGCGAGCTGTTCGATCAGCACCCCGAGCACGCAGTAGTTCATGTTGCTGTAGCGGTAGCCCGCGCCCTGCAGCGATCGGGTGACCCCCACCGCGGCAGCCTCCTCGCACGAGCCGACCTGGTTGCGGAAGAACAGGTCCTCGTACTGCGGGAATCCTGACGTGTGGGTCAACAACTGCCGAAGCGTCAGGCCGGCGACGCCCGCGCTCGGCGAGCCGACGCCGACCGCGTCGGCGACGATCGATCCGATCGGGTCGTCGAGCCCGACCACTCCTTCTTCGACCAGCTGCAACGCGGTGATCGCCGTGATCGTCTTGGAGATGCTGGCAATGCGGAACTTGTCGGTCGGGTTCACGGCCTCGAGCGTGTCGGGCAACCGGACGCCCATCGCCGCCTCGTGCACGATCTCGCCGTCGATCGAGACCGCGACGGAGACCGCGTCCGATCCTCCGGCGAGTACCGCCTGTTCCATCGTGGCGTCGAACGCCGCCCAGCCGGTGAGGATCGGCGCGTCGGTGGCATCAGCACGTGGTGGGAGCGGTGCGATCGTGACCCGGTCGACGGCGTAGCCGGGGAACGGGAGTGGATCACCGTCGTCGATGTCGAACAGTTCGGTCGACGACGGCGCGGGCTCCGCCGCCGGGCCCTCCGATTCGGCTGTCGGCGACGAACACCCCGCGAGCACGAGCGCGCCGACGACCGCACCGCGGCACACCGGTCGACGAGCAGACATCCCATCATGATGACCGTCGAACACGCCACGTTGGCGGCACCGATGAGCGAAGCGACCGGATGCGGCGGTTTCGCTCATCGCAACCGGGGGGCGAGGGTCGCGATCAGGAGGCGGTCGGGAGGCGCTGTTCGAGCGTGAGCACGTCGGCGAAGAGGTCGCCGAGCTCGGCCACTCTCGCCACCACGTCGCCGGCTTCGAAGCGCAGCTCGACACCGTCGGCGGCGCAACGTTCGACCTCGTCCCAGGTGACCGGAGTGGAAACGGTCGGATGGTGCCGGGCACGCAGCGAGTAGGGAGCGATCGTCGTCTTGTGGTGGGCGTTCTGGCTCCAGTCGACGAACACCTTGCCCGGCCGCTCGACTTTGGCCATCACGGTGGTCACCCGGCCGGACAGCTGTCGTTCCATCACCTGGCCGACCGCAAGGGCGAAGTCGGCGGCTGCCTCGTGCGTGACACCGGGCGTGTTGAGCGGCACGTAGAGCTGGAGACCCTTCGAGCCCGACGTCTTGCACCAGCCCTCCAGGCCGACCGAGTCGAGCACCGACCGCACGCCGACCGCCACCTCGCAGCAGTCGACGATCGACGTCTTCGGGCCGGGATCGAAGTCGAACACCAGCGTGCGGGGGGTGTCGAGGTCGGCGGCGAGCGCCATCGGCGCGTGGAGCTCGATCGCGGCGAGGTTCGCCGCCCACACCAGCGCAGCAGGCTCCTCGATGCGGCAGTACTCGATGCCGCCACGCCGATCGCCGGGACCCAGCGCCACGGGCACCCACTCGGGGCGGTGCGACGGGCAGCGCTTCTCGAAGAACCCGTCGCGGTCGGTGCCGTCGGGATAGCGCCGGAACGTGATGCAACGACCGGCGAGATGCGGGATGATCGTGGCGGCGATGCGGGCGTGGTAGTCGACGACCTCGGCCTTGGTGAACCCTGACGGGTACAGCACCTTGTCGAGATTGGTCAATCGGACCGTGCGGCCCTCGATGTCGACCTCGATCGGAGTGGCCACCACGCGTCTCGACGTCGGCCGCTCAGGCCGACTTCTTCTTGGACGTCGATTTCTTGGCCGGATGGCGCGTGCGGGCCTCCTTCGCCGCTGCGACGCTTGCCTCGAGCGCCGCCATGATGTCGACGACCTTCGGCTTCTCGGCCACGACCGCCGGGGTCTCGAACTCCTCACCGTCGGCCTTCATCTGGATCAACGCCATGACCTCCTCGCGATACTCGTCGCGATACTTCTCCGGCTCGAAGTCTGCGGCCAACGATGCGACGAGCGCTTCGGCCATCGCCACTTCCTTGTCGTTGACGTCGATCGACTCGAGGCCCTGCAACTCCTCGATGTCGGACGGGTCGATCACCTCGTCGGCGTAGGCGAGCGTCGACATCACGAGCCGGCCGTCCTCGGCGCGGATCGCTGCGGTGTACTGCTTGTTCCGCATGACGAACCGGCCGATCGCCACCTTTCCGCTCGCCTCCATCGCCCGCGCGAGGAGCACGTAGGGCTTCGGCGGCCCATCGGGCGCGAGATGATAGGCCGTGTCGAAGTACACGGGGTCGATCTCGGAGAGATCGACGAACTCCTCGAGATCGACGGACTTGGTCGCGACCGGCATGAAGGGCTCGAGTTCATCGGGATCGACCACGACGTAGCGACCCTTCGAGATCTCGTAGCCCTTGACGATGTGATCGTCGCCGACTTCCTCGCCGGTCTCGGCGTTGACCTTGCGGTACCGGATACGGGCCATGTTGCGCTCGTCGAGCTGATTGAACGACACGCTCTGGCGGCGCACCGCGTGGAACAGCTTGACGGGAATCGCCACCAACCCGAACGAGATCGTCCCACTCCACACCGGCCGTGCCATGGCCAAGAGTCAACCACATTCCACTGTCACACCGTGCCGGGTCAAACGTGACAGTTCGTCGAGCGCTTCATCCGAGATGTCACGTTTGACCCGGCACGGTGTGACAGTCAGCCGGCGAGAATCGCTCGGGGGACGATGTCCATCCCGAATCCGGTCAGGATCGCCAGGTAGAGCAGGCCGGTCGCGGCCATCACCGCCGAGTAGGCACGTTCCTTCAGCGCTGCCTGGGTGACGAAGATCAGGATGATCGTGGTGATCGAGCACATCAGCCACATCCAGCCCAACATCCCGCCCCAGCCGTCGTCGACCGTCCCGTTGAGCACGGCGATCATGCCGGTCGGCAGGAGCATCACGAACACCTCGGCGGGCCACAGCCACTTGAGCGCGGACACCATCTCGTTGAGGAGTACACGCGGGAGGCCCGGCTGTGTGAGGTACCAGTGCCCGAGGAGCATGGCATCGGACAACGCCCCGATGAACGCTGCACCGACGAGCGTCCGCGCGATGGCGACCGGCGGATTGCCACCGGCGTCGAGGGCGGCCGCGATCAGCCCGATCGTGCCGATGAGCACCGGGACCAGGTCGAGCACCGGCGGGAACTCAGCGCCCACGGGTGCATCCGGTTCGCTCGCGCTCGGAGCCTCGACGGTTCGCTCGATGCCGGTCATGGCGGCGACGCGCTCACTGCGTCGGTCGTGCTCCGCTCGGGCGCCGCTGACGCCAGCTGCTCTGCGCCGCACCGACACTGCCAGCGCGACCGCGCACGAGATCATCACCCCGATCGATGCCGCTTCGCGCACGGGGACGACACCAAACGCCACGCCAGCGGCGAAGGCCCCTGCCGCAAAGCAGAGGTACACGATGCGAAGGAGCCAGCCGTAGCCGAGGCTGGCGATGCGGCGTCGCGTCGTGTACCAGCAGAACAACATGCCGCCGGTCGCCCATTGCAGCAGCACCGTGGCGGCGTCGAGGCTGATCACGTTCATCCACGGTAACGCCGTAGCCTGGCGGCGCCATGGCCCCCCTCCGCCACCGCCCGTCAGTCGGCGCCTCGCTCTCACGAGCGATCCTCACCGCGACGGTGGGCGCACTGGCGCT
>JBGSII010000228.1:0-9071 GCA_041742555.1 Ilumatobacteraceae bacterium | reverse complement strand
GCACGCCGTGGCGGCAGCGTGTCGCTCGCTGTGAGCGGCGGCAGCTCCGCCCCGCCGATGTTCGATGCACTGCTCGAACAGGATGTGCCATGGGAGAGCGTCGAGGTGTGGCAGGTCGACGAGCGGGTCGCCCCGACGGATCATCCAGCGCGCAACGCCCTGCAGTTGGCAGCGCTGCCGTGTCGTGTCCGGTTGATGCCGGTCACCGACGATGCGCTCGGGGCAGCGGCGCGCCGGTACGCCGCCAGTCTTCCCGACCGGTTCGACGTGGTGCACCTCGGCGTCGGAGACGATGGCCACACCGCGTCGTGGCCTCCCGGTGACCCGGTCGCGCACAGCACACTCGCCTGTGACATCGTCGACGAGTTCAACGGATTCCAGCGGATGACGCTGACGCCACCGGTCGTCAACGGCGCTCGATCGCGGCTCGTGTTGACGTACGGACCCTCGAAAGCTGCAGTGGTGCAGCGCTGGCTGCTCGGCGACCGGTCACTGCCCGTCGCGCTGGTCCGCCGCACCGACACCTGGGTGATGCTCGATCACGCGGCCGCAGGCGAACTCCCGGACCCGTCCCCGCGCTAGGTTCGAGCTCGATGGACTCCGCCGATCTTCGCTCGGCCCTGGCCGAACTGTCTCGTCCCGACGACCTCCGAACGCTCTTCGCCGTCGACCCCGACCGCGCCCGGCGATACGTCGTCGATGTCGCAGACCTTCGCATCGACTTCTCCAAACACCGCATCGACGATGCGACCTTGGCGGGTCTCATCGCGCTCGCGGCGCGTTCGGGCGTCGAGGCTCGTCGCGATGCGATGTTCGCCGGCGAGCACGTCAATTCCACCGAGGATCGCGCCGTGATGCACGTCGCGCTGCGGGCTCCGCGGAACTGCGTGATGACCGTCGACGGCGCCGACGTGGTGCCCGATGTCCACGAGGTCCTCGACCGGATGGGCGCGTTCGCCGATCGCGTGCGCGCCGACGTTCGCATCACTCACGTGGTCAACATCGGCATCGGGGGTTCGGATCTCGGGCCGGCGATGGCCTACCGAGCGCTCGACGCCTCCCGCCATGACCGGATTCGTTGTTCGTTCGTGTCCAACGTCGACGGCGCCGACATCGCGGCCGTGCTCGCCGATGCCGACCCGTCGTCGACGCTGTTCGTGATCGCATCGAAGACCTTCACGACGATCGAGACGCTGACGAACGCCCGAACCGCTCGTCGGTGGCTCGTCGACGCGCTCGGCGAGGCGGCCGTCGCCGACCACTTCGTCGCGGTGTCGACCAACGCCGAGCGGGTCGCTGAGTTCGGTATCGACACCGACAACATGTTCGGCTTCTGGGACTGGGTCGGCGGCCGGTACTCGGTCGGGTCCGCGATCGGACTCTCGTTGATGATCGCCATCGGCCCGGAGCGATTCCGAGAGTTCCTCCACGGCTTCCATCTGGTCGACGAGCACTTCCGGACGGCACCTCTCGCCGCGAACGCGCCCGTGATCCTGGCGATGCTGGGGATCTGGTACGCGAACGGCCATGGCTTCGACACCAAGGCCGTGCTGCCGTACGCGGAGGAGCTGGGTCGTTTCCCGGCCTATCTCCAGCAGCTCGACATGGAGTCCAACGGCAAGTCGGTGAGGCTCGACGGCACCGCCGTGGTGGGCGACACCGGGCCGATCGTGTGGGGTGAACCGGGAACCAACGGCCAGCACGCGTTCTACCAATTGCTCCACCAGGGCACCCGAGTCGTGCCGGTCGACTTCATCGGCTTCGCCCGCCCACATCATGGGCACCAGGAACATCACGATCTGCTGATGGCCAACTTGTTCGCACAGTCCGAAGCCCTCGCGTTCGGCAGAGACGCCGCATCGGGAGAGCCGCACCGCCAGTTCGACGGGAACCGCCCGAACACCGTGATCCTCGCCGAGCAACTGACGCCGTCCGTCCTCGGCCAACTGATCGCCCTGTACGAACACATCGTCCATGTCCAGGGCACTGTCTGGGGGATCAACAGCTACGACCAGTGGGGAGTCGAACTCGGCAAGGAGCTGGCGAATCGGATCACCCCTGAACTGACCGGTGAACCAACACCGGCAGCCCACGACGCGTCGACCAACGCGCTCATCTCCTGGTATCGCGCCCACCGCTGACGCCCCACCCTTCCGACACGTGCGCGGATCTGCTCGCGTGCGAGTCGCAGCGGCACATTCTCGGGGGCGGGGATGGAGCGCGTGGGGTTGGGCGTGCGGTGGCGTGTGGGGCTCGGCGGATACGGGGCGGGGTACGCTTTCGAGATGCGCTTTCCAGAGGACGTGAACGATGACGTGTTGAAGCGGTTGCGCCGCCTCGAGGGCCAGATCCGCGGCGTCCAGCGGATGATCGAGGAGGGCCAGGACTGCGCCGACGTCGTCACGCAGCTCTCGGCATGCAAGGCCGCGCTCGACCGGGTCGGCTACCGCCTGGTCGTGGCCGGGATGCGACACTGTGTGATGGCGCCGGAGCAGAGCGGAGCGCAGCCCGCGCTCGATGCCGATGAGCTCGAGCGGTTGTTCATGAAGCTCAGCTGACGGCGCGCTGAGCGTCCGACGCCCCGCTCGGTTGTAGTGCCGGCACCTCGATGGGTAAGACTCGTTGCATGCGCGACTACACGAACATCTACATCGACGGTGCCTGGGTTCCCTCCGACGGGACGGGACGGATCGAGGTCATCAACGCCGGCACCGAGCAGGTGATGGGGTCGATCCCCGAAGGCACGGCGAGTGACGTCGACAAGGCTGTCGCAGCGGCGCGCCGGGCGTTCGATTCCTGGTCGGCGACGCCGGTCGAGGAACGCCAGAAGTACATGATCCGCCTCAACGAGGCCTTGCAGGCCCGCTCGGCGGAGATCGCCGAAGTCATCTCGGGTGAGGTCGGCATGCCGATCACGTGGTCCACCATGATCCAGGCCGGCCTCCCCGCCGGGAACATGCAGACCTACGCCACGCTCCTCGACACGTTCGAGTTCGAAGAGACGATCGGCAACAGCCTCGTGGTCAAGGAGCCCGTCGGTGTCGTCGGCGCGATCACACCCTGGAACTACCCGCTGCACCAGATCATCTGCAAGCTCGGTGGTGCACTCGCGGCCGGCTGCACGTTCGTGCTCAAGCCGTCCGAGGTCGCACCGCTCAACGCGTTCATCCTCGCCGAGATCGTCCACGAGGTCGGGCTGCCTGCCGGCGTGTTCAACATGGTCTCCGGAACCGGCCCGGTCGTCGGCGCGGCCATCTCCGCGCATCCCGGCGTCGACATGGTGAGCTTCACCGGCTCCACCAATGCTGGAAAGCAGGTCGCTGCGGCCGCCGCCGGCACCGTGAAGCGGGTGGCGCTCGAACTCGGGGGCAAGTCCGCGAACATCATTCTCGACGACGCCGACCTCGCAGCCGTGATCCCGAAGGGGCTGTTCGCCTGCTACCTGAACTCCGGTCAGACCTGCACCGCCCACACCAGGATGCTGGTCCCGAACAGCCGCTACGACGAAGCGGTCGCCATCGCCGCCGCGGCTGCCGAGTCCATGGGAGTCGACGACCCGGCCAAGGAGGGAATGCATCTCGGCCCGCTGATCTCGCAGACCCAGTGGGACCGGGTCCAGGGCTACATCCAGAAGGGTATCGACGAGGGTGCCGTTGTCGCCGCCGGCGGTCTCGGCAAGCCCGAGGGCCACGAGACCGGCTACTTCGTCAAGCCGACCGTGCTGGCCAACGTCACCAACGACATGACGGTCGCTCAAGAGGAGATCTTCGGCCCGGTCCTGTCGATCATCGGCTACGAGGACGACGATGACGCCGTGCGGATCGCGAACGACAGCCTCTACGGGCTCTCCGGTGGCGTCTGGTCGGCCGATCAGGATCGTGCGATCGCGGTGGCACGCCGCATGCGCACCGGCGCAGTCGACGTCAACGGCGGTTCGTTCAACATCGCAGCGCCCTTCGGTGGCTACAAGCAGTCCGGGTACGGACGCGAGAACGGCCCGTACGGCATCGAGGAGTTCCTGCAGACCAAGTCGCTGCAGCTCTGATCGGGCGGCGGCGTCACCCGTGACTCGACTCACGGGTAACGTCGTCGGCTGATGGTCGACCGGATCGAGCGCCTCACCAATCTGTTGGCGCTGCTGCTCGAGACGGTCGAGCCGCTGAGTCTCGTCCAGATCGCCCACGAACTCGACGGTCAGTACCCCGCCAGCGACAAGGCGCGCCGAGCAGCGTTCGAACGTGACAAGGCGGCGCTGCGCGAGATCGGCGTGCCGATCGAGACCGAGATCGTCGGCGGCGACCAGGCCGGGCAGACTCGCTACCGAGTCGATCGCCGCGCCTACGAACTCGACGATCTCGATCTGGCGCCCGACGAGATGCGCGCACTCCAGGTCGCAGTCGCTGCGGTTCGTACCGACGCTGGACGCGAGGCGCTCTGGAAGCTGGGAGGGTCGCTCGGTGACGAGCAGCCGCCGGTGTCCGCAGTGATCCCGGAGCGTCCGGAGCTCCCGGTGATCCGTCGCGCGGTCGCGGCTCGCGCCACGATCGCGTTCGCCTACCGGGGTGAGCAACGGACACTGGACCCGTGGGGGCTACTCCTGCGCGGCGGATTCTGGTACGTGATCGGCCACGATCACGTGCGTGGCGAACAGCGGACCTTCCGAGTGGACCGCTTCGACGGCGGCGCGACCGGAATCCAGGTGGGAGCCGCGGGTTCGTTCGAACGCCCCGCGAGCTTCGATCCGCGGGCAGCCTTCCCAGCCGACCCGAAGATGATCGGTGACGGCGCCGACGAGCGCCAGGATGCGCACGTGCGGATCGATGCGATCCGCTCAGCTGCGGTGGAGCGCGAGCTCGGCTCGGACCGTGTCGTCGAGCGCCACGCCGATGGCAGCATCGTCGTGGCAGTGCCGACGAACAATCTGGCGGCGTTCAGGTCATGGGTCCTGGGATTGCTCGATCATGCGGTCGTCGAGTCGCCCGATGACGTGCGCCGACACGTCATCGACTGGCTGACAGCGACCGCATGGCCGTCGGGCGGGATGGTGCGGTGAGCAGCGGGCCACGCAATGCCGAGGACCGCCTGCGGCGGCTGCTCGTCATGTTGCCGTGGTTGATGGAGGTCGGCGAGGTGCCACTCGGCGAGGTCGCGAGGCGCTTCGAGATGACCGAGGCGCAGGTCCAGACCGACCTCGAGCTGGTGGCGATGTGCGGGCTCCCACCGTTCATCGACGAGATGATCGACGTGTTCGTCGATGACGGCATGGTGTTCGTCGGCGTGCCGCGACTCTTCACCCGACCGTTGCGGCTCACTGCACCCGAGGCGTTCTCGTTGCTCACGTCCGCGCGTGCGGCGATGCAGCTCCCGGGCGCTGATCCCGATGGGTCGCTGGCGCGTGGTCTGGCCAAGGTCGCGGCGGTACTCGCAGGCGCCGGCATCGACACCGCAGCAGGGACCGACGACACCTCGGGTTTCGTGGTCGACCTGGCGCGGCCCGACTTCACGGACATGCTCGCGGAGGCTGCCGCGTCGGGTTCGGAGCTGGCGATCTCCTACTTCTCTCCGGCCCGCTCCGAGATCACGAGTCGATCGATCGTGCCGCGTCACGTCTTCGCTGACGGTGGCAACTGGTACGTGCTGGCCGATGACGATCGGTCGGGATCACGGCGGACCTTCCGCATCGACCGCCTCGAATCGGTGGAACGTACCGGTCGGACCGTCGACGTCGAACTGGCATCGCCCCCGGAACGCTTCTTCGACGACGTGGACGTCGCGCGAGCGACGATCCGCGTCGCGCCGAACGCTCGCTGGGTTCTCGACCGGTACCCGGTCGACGAGGTCGAGGATCTCGATGGCGGGTGGGCGCAGGTGCGGTTCCCTGTGGCGAGCGAACGATGGCTCGCCCGTCTGCTGATCCGTCTCGGCCCCGACGCTCAGCTGGTCGAGCCGGCTGACGAGAACCCCGCGGTCGCGCTGGCGCGCGACGTCCTCGCCCAGTACGGCGCGCCCCGGTCGAGAAACGATCAACGAACGTAGAACGGTTCGAGCTGTTCGATCTCGGTGACGTGGTGCGCCGCGAGCAGGTGCGGGAGCACCGCTGCGGTGGCGGTGGCGTCACCGAGCGCGTCGTGGGGACGTTCGAGGGCGACTCCGTAACGCGCGCAGACGTCGCCGAGCCGATGGGACAGCTCGCGGTCGGGGTCGAGACGTCGGGACATGCGCAGCGTGCACAGCCGGGGCTCGAGGCCGAGTCGTACCGGGTCGTTGCTCGCTCGGCGGCGCGCGGCGCGCACGATGAACCCGCTGTCGAACTCGGCATTGTGGGCGGTGAAGACTGCGCCGCGCAGGCGGGTTCCGAGTTCGTCGAGTGCCTCGTCGAGTGTCGGCGCTCCGCGCAACGTGCGCCTGGAGATGCCGTGGATGTGGGTCGGACCAACACGCTGCAACGGCCACCGCAGTCTGACGAGCGACGACCACCGGTCGACGACGCATCCGTCGGCTTCGGTGATCACCAGGCCCAGCTGGAGGATCCGGTGGCGCTGCGTGTCGAGGCCCGATGTCTCGAGGTCGACGACGGCGAAGCGGGGAAGCACCACGACCCCACCCTAGACAGGGGCTGTCGCACGCCGGGGGTGTCGCTGCGCAGAAGGGTTCAGCCGGCGCGCTGTTGGAGACGAGCTCGAACGCCGATCGGCGCGGAGACGGTGAAGCCGGCCAAGTGGCGATCCTCCTCCGATTCGCCCGCCCAGTAGCCGTACTCGTGGTTCTTGCGGGCGTGAACGCGGCATGGAGCCTGCACAGGGCATGAGTCACACAGCTTCTTGGCCTTCGCCTCACGCCGCTCACGTGCTTGCGGACGTTCCGCCTTCGGTGGGAAGAACAATCGGGTTCGTCCCTTGCACGCGGCGTGGTCTTGCCACGGGGAGTCTGCGTCGTAGTCGAACAACTCTGCCAGTGCCACCGGGAAGTCCCTTCGTGCGTTCAGCGGAGAGGACCGGAACGGTGCCTCCGACTTCCAATTAACACTAAATGTACGGAGCCGGGGACGCAACCGGATTTTCGACGTTCCGAGGAATGTTCGCGACGGTGCGCTCAGAGGAGTTCGGCGGCCAGGCTCGCGACGTCGCTGCGCTCGCAGGCGGTCAGCGTGATGTGTCCGAAGCACGGCTGGCCGGCGAACGCGGAGGCAAGCACGCTGAGCGCGTTGTTCGACTCGCCCAGGTAGGGCGCATCGATCTGGCTCGTGTCGCCCGTGAAGATCACCTTGGTGCCGTCGCCCACCCGGGTGAGGATCGTGCGCAGCGTGGTTGGCTCCAGGTTCTGGGCCTCGTCGATCACCACGAACTGTTGTTGGAGCGATCGCCCGCGCAGGAACGTGACCGACTCGAGTGACAGCTTCCCGCGGGTCGTCAACTCGTCGACCATCGCACGGGCGTCGTTGCTGCTGCCGCGGTCGGTGAGCGCGACGACGGCATCGTGAATCGCCGCCATCCACGGATCGAGCTTCTCGTCCAGGCCGCCCGGGAGGAAGCCGACATCGGCGCGTCCGACCGGTACCAGCGGTCGGTACACGGCCAGGCGCTCGTAGCGGCCCTGCTCGACCACCTGCTCGAGTCCTGCGGCGATCGCGAGAATCGTCTTGCCGGTGCCGGCGCGGCCATCGAGCGCGATCACCGCGATGTCGGGGTCGAGCAGCAGTTCGAGTGCGAATCGCTGTTCCTTGCTGCGCGGGCGCAGACCCCACGCCTCGGGGGTGTGCTGTGACAGCAACACGAACTCGTCGTGTACGGCACGAACGAGCGCCGACTGCGATCCTGTCCGCAGCACGGCGAACTCGTTCTCGTTGAACTGGACGGCGGGGTCGGTGACGACGGCGTCGATTGCGACGGCACCCGCCGCGTAGAGGCAGTCGATGGTCTCGTACGGTGCCTCGATGGTGGTCCAGCCCACGGTTGGTTGGTCGCGGTCGGACCGGGTCAGGCGGTGCTCCGCGGCATCCACGCCGAGGTGCGCCGCCTTGATACGCAAGGCAGCGTCGTTGCTGATCATCGTGGTCGGGCCGAAGTCGGATTGCCCGATCGCAGCACCGATGATCCTGTTGTCGGGCACGCTCGGGTCGAGGCCGTGTTCGACGAGCAGGTGCTTGCGGATGTTGTTGATCTCGATCTGGAGTGTGGCGCTCCCGTTGCCGGTCGGCACGGGCTCGGCGAGCGACCCACCATGGGCCACACGGAGTTCTTCCAGGGTGCGCAGTGCCAGGCGGGCGGATCGTCCGACGTCGTCAGGGCGGCTCTTGAGACCGTCGAGTTCTTCCACGACGGTGAGCGGCACGATCACGTCCGCATCCTGGAACTCGAGCACACAGGTCGGATCGGCGATCAACACGGACGTGTCGACCACCAGGCGGGTTCGCTGCACCTCGTTCGCCGGGTCGGACCCGCTCGAGGCCCGGTCGGGCTCGCGGGTCGGTGTGTCAGCGGACGGAAGCAGGTCGGTCACCATCACTCCTCGGCAGATGCCTCGTGGACTCGATGCGAATCGTCTGTCATACCCAACGGGATCACTGTGTAGTCCAGCCGTCGCGGGCTGTGGTGGATGCCGCCGATTCCCAGTACCGGCAAGCTTCTGACTCCATGTCATTGCAAATGCAATGACATCGATGCTTGAACACCGCTATCACGAGTCGTTCACATGGTCATGTTCCGCAGTGACAGAGCGGAAACGGTCTCGGCGCCCAGCGCCGGGGTGAACAGCTTCAACACCCATCCGAAAGAGGACTCCATGGCAACCAAAGCAGAACTGATCGACGCAGTGGCCGACGCCGCAGGTGTGTCGAAGGCGGACGCCGAGCGCACGCTCGGCGCCTTCTTCGACCACGTCGTCGCAGCGACCAAGAAGGGTGAGAAGGTGGCATGGCCCGGCTTCGGCTCGTTCAGCACGACCAAGCGCAGCGCCCGCACCGGCCGCAACCCGCAGACCGGGGCACCGGTGCAGATCAAGGCGTCGACGGCGATGAAGTTCAGTGCCAGCTCGACGTTGAAGTCCGCCCTGAACAGCAAGTGATCTGATGG
>JBGSII010000227.1:0-12521 GCA_041742555.1 Ilumatobacteraceae bacterium | reverse complement strand
TGGTACACGCCGCAGTATCGCGCTGGCCACTACCTCGGCCAGCAGGGGCTGCGCATCGGTGACGCGATTCGCCTCGGCGAGTCCGACCCGGCTTCGGTGGGGCGCTGGTACACCGCGGTGGGTACTGCACTGCACGTGCAGGCCGAGCGTGAGGTCGCACGGGCAGATTCGATCGCTTGGTATCGCGGCCTGCTCGATGCAGCAGGTTTCGAGGCGTCGTATCTCGACGCTGCCGACGAGGAGTCGCACGATGCGTACATTCGTGCCGACACCGAGTTGGCGTTGAGCCGCACGGGCAAGGACGTGGGCACGCCGATCCTGACGTTCCATCCCGGCGCCGACAACGAGGCCAGCTTCTTCGGCCCGGTGATCTCCAAGGCGCCCAAGGGTGCCGACGCCGTCGAGTTGTGGGACGCGGTCGAGAAGCTCGCAACCATGTCGGGCATGGCAGAACTCAAACGTTCCAACAGAGTCGCCCCCGACTTCACCTGAGCTGTTCACGATGTGTCCGGCACATCGTGAACAGCCGACCTCCGAGGAGAAATGCCATGGCAGCCAAGCGCAGCAGTCGCAACACCCGCAGCAGTACCCCGAAGTACTCGCGCAGCGCGCGGGTGAGCACCACGCTGCAGGAGATCATCGCCGATGAACTCGTGCGCATCGACGACGAGCGGCTGACGTTCGTGACGGTGACGGGCATCGACGTCGACCCCGAACTGAACCGGGCGATCGTCTTCTTCGACTCGCTCGACGGCGATGACGGCGATGAGGAGATCCTCGAAGCGTTCGCCGACTACCGGATTCGACTGCAGGCATCGATCGCCCGGCAGATCCGAGCGAAGAAGACGCCGATCCTCGATTTCCGGCCCGACATGGTGATCCGCTCGGCCGCTCGCATCGACGAGATTCTGCGCGCCGACGAGGCCCGTTTCGCCCGTGAAGCAGCAAGCACGTCAGACAGCGAGGCAGCAGCTGGGCCCGACAGCGAAGCGTGTGAAACTCCCGACACGTCCGACACGTCGGAGGGCTGATGGCACGCCGAAAGCCGGCGAACACTCACGGTGTGGCGGTCGTCGACAAGCCGGCCGGCGTGACGAGTCACGACGTGGTCGGGATCCTTCGTCGTCGGTTCGGTGAGCGTCAGGTGGGCCACGCTGGGACGCTCGATCCTGACGCAACCGGTGTGCTCGTGGTCGCTGTCGGCAAGGCCACGCGGCTGCTGCGTTTCGTCGAGAAGACCCGCAAGGGCTACACCGGCGAGATCGTGCTCGGCGCGGCCACCTCGACGCTCGACGACTCCGGCGACGTGCTCGCCACGTTCGACATGTCGTCGGTCACGATTGAGGACGTCCGAGGGGTTGTCGCCGACCACCTGCTCGGCGACATCGAGCAGGTGCCGCCGATGGTGTCCGCGATACGCGTCGACGGCAAGCGGCTCCACGAACTCGCACGCGAGGGCATCGAGGTCGAACGTGCTCCGCGACCGGTCACCATCCACCGGTTCGAGGTGATCGGGTGGGCCGAGCCGGGGGTGCTGGCCGTCGACGTCGAGTGCTCCGCCGGCACCTACATCCGAACCCTCGCCGACGATCTCGGCCGGCTGCTCGGCGGGGGAGCGCACCTGCGCCATCTGCGCCGGACCCATGTCGGCGAATTCACGCTCGCCGAGGCGGGAGCTCCGGACGAGTGCGTCTTGCTCCCGGTGCAGAGCGCCGTGCGAGCGCTCGATGCGATCTCCGTTGCCGATGACGTGGCCGCGCTCGTCGGCAACGGGAGAGTGCTCGACGCGTGGGACGGCGACGGCCCATGGGCGGTGTTCGACCGCTCTGGTGAGCTCCTGGCCGTCTACGAGCCGTTTCGCGGTCAGGCGAAGCCTGCTGTGGTGCTGCCCCGGTGACGATGCGCCGATAGCGTTGCGCACGTGCTCGTCGTGACCGACCTCCAGCGCTGTCCGTGGCCGGACGAACGAGCGGTGATCACGATCGGCGCCTACGACGGCGTCCACCTCGGTCATCGCGCCGTCATCGATCAGGTGAAGCGGCGCGCCGCCGAGGCCGGTGCCAAGTCGGTCGTCGTGACATTCGATCGGCACCCGGCCAGCGTGGTGCGCCCCGAGTCGGCGCCGCGACTGCTGACCGGCCCGGACCTGAAGATGGAGCTGCTCGAATCAACGGGGATCGATGCAGTTGTCGTCGTGCCGTTCACACCGGATCAGGCTGCCGAGAGCCCCGAGTCGTTCGTCGACCGGGTCTTGGTCAAGTGCCTGAGGACCTGCGCCATCGTGGTCGGTGAGGACTTCCACTTCGGACGACATCGCGATGGAAACGTCGACCTGCTCCGCAAGATCGGCGCCGAGGCCGACTTCGATGTCGAGCCGATCCGGCTCGTGCAGCGCGTCGACGGGATCGATGAGCCGGTCAGCAGCACCGCGATCCGTCGGGCCCTCGCCGGCGGTGACATCACCCGCGCCAACTCGATGCTCGGACGTCCATACGAGGTGCGCGGCGAAGTGTTCACCGGCGATCAGCGCGGGCGGCTGCTCGGGTTCCCGACGGCGAACGTCGGGGTTCCAGCGGGCATGTGCCTCCCGGCGGACGGCGTGTACGCAGGGTTCTACGAGCGGCCCAACGGTGACGTGCACGGCTGTGCGATCAACCTCGGCCGTCGACCGACCTTCTACGAACACGCGGACGCGTCGCTGCTCGAGGCACACCTGCTCGACGTGGACGTCGACCTCTACGGTGAAACCGCGCGCGTCCGGTTCGCGCACTTCCTGCGCAGCGAGCGCAAGTTCGACGGCGTGGACGCGCTGGTCGCACAGCTCGGCCACGACGTCGCCCACGCCCGCCAGCTCCTCGCCTGACCGAAACCCTCCGTTTGTGTTCCATTTCGGAGGGGCCGGTCCATCCGAAATGCCACGCAAACGAGCGGGTGCCGCCGGTCGCATTGCATCCCGGAGGGCCGGTCCACGCCGAGCGGTGGCGATCCGGCGCGCCCCGTTGTGGAGCGAGCACCTCGCCCGTAGCATTGCCGGGTCCGTTCGGGCCGGGATTCCCGGCGCGGGCGTGATGCACTCGTGCGCTGTCCGGCGCCCGATGCGACCTCCGACGAAGAAGGCGACACACCCATGGCTGACATTGCCGACACCACGCCGAACACCACGGCGACCATCGAGAAGTACCGCACCCACGAGACCGACACGGGCTCCCCCGAGGTGCAGATCGCACTGCTCACCGAGCGCATCACGCACCTCACCGAGCATCTCAAGGTCCACAAGAAGGACCACCACAGCCGCCGCGGCCTGCTGATGCTCGTCGGCCGTCGCCGTCGCATGCTCGACTACGTCAAGAAGATCGACGTCGAGCGCTACCGCTCCATCATCGCCGCCCAGAACCTCCGCCGCTGAGGCGGGCCGGCTGCGGCGATCGCTGCGTTCCGCAGGCTCCTCGCTGACCGGAGTCAGCTTCGTCGCTGCGCGCCTTGCGCTCCCCACAGCCGATCCCGCCTCAGAAACCCGGATTGACTTCGTCCTCGCAGGCGACGCGACGCGTCCGCGTGATGGGCGTCCTGCCGCGGATTGGTGGCTTCCTCCAGATAGAGTGCCGTTCGGAGTCGGAACGTCCGGCTTCGCAACATGAGCGAACCGTTGTCGGTTGCCGGTTGCTGAATCCGAACCCTGGCACGTCGTCGATGGTGCAGGAGACAGTCGGGTTGACCAACTGGGAACCGGCCGATCGCTCCAAGAGGCGTACTCCCGAGGGGGAGTGCACACGAAAGGAGCCCTTGTGGCTGACCCAATCATCGTGTCCGGACTCGTGTCCGGAACCGAGAAGACCCTGACCTTCGAAACGGGCAAGTTCGCCCCCCAGTCGATGGGTGCCGTTGTGGCATCGATCGGTGGCACGAAGGTCCTCACCACCGCCAACGCGGCCAAGAGCGTGCGCGAAGGCGTCGACTTCTTCCCGTTGACCGTCGACGTCGAGGAGCGGGCGTACGCCGCCGGCAAGATCCCCGGCTCGTTCTTCCGCCGTGAGGGGCGTCCGTCCGACGATGCCATCCTCACCTGCCGCCTCACCGACCGGCCGCTGCGCCCGTCGTTCCCCGACGGCTTCCGCAACGAGACGCAGATCGTCACGACGGTGCTCGGTGCCGACCAGCACAACCCGCACGACGTCCTGTCGATCAACGCTGCGTCTGCTGCGCTGATGATCTCGGGGATCCCGTTCGAGGGCCCGATCGGCGCGGTGCGCATGGCATACAGCGTCGACGGCGAGTGGATCGCTCACCCGACCTACGAGGAGGGCGACGCCGGCACGTTCGAGCTGGTCGTGGCCGGCCGTGAACTCGACAACGGCGACGTCGCCGTCATGATGGTCGAGGCCGGGGGATCCGAGAACGCCTTCTACTACTACGAAGACGGCGCCAAGAAGGTCACCGAGGACGTCCTCGCCGATGGCCTCGAGGCCTGCAAGACGTGGATCAAGGAGTCCATCTCCCTGCAGCGTCAGCTCGTCGCCTCGGTCATCGCCACCAAGGGCCCGATCACTCCGATGAAGTGGACCCCGGTTCTCGACTACACGCCGGAGATCTTCGCCGCCGTCGAGAAGGCCGGCAGCGAGAAGCTCGCACCGGTGATCACGATCGCCAACAAGACCGAGCGCAACGAAGCGACCGACGCCGTCACGGCCGAGATCGTCGCCGAGCTGTGCGGCACCAGGGACGAGCCGGGCGAGTTCGCCGGACAGAACGGCATGGTCAAAGAGGCCATCCGGTCGCTGAACAAGAAGCTGATGCGGGCCCGCGTCGTCAACGACGGCGTCCGTATGGACGGCCGTGGCGTCGCCGATCTGCGTCCGGTGTCCGCCGAGGTCGGCGTGTTGCCGACCGCTCACGGCTCGTCGCTGTTCCAGCGTGGCGAGACCCAGGTGATGAGCGTGTTGACGATGGCCATGCCCCGCATGAACCAGATGATCGACTCGCTGTCGCCGAACGACAGCAAGCGGTACCTGCACCACTACAACATGCCGCCGTGGGCCAACGGCGAGACCGGCCGTGTCGGTTCGCCGAAGCGTCGCGAGATCGGCCACGGTGCACTCGCCGCCCGTGCAGTGCTGCCTGTCATCCCGAACCAGGAGGACTTCGCCTACACGCTGCGCCTCGTCTCCGAGGTCATGTCGTCCAACGGCTCCACCTCGATGGCGTCGGTGTGCGCATCGAGCCTGTCGCTCATGGACGCCGGTGTGCCCAGCAAGGGTCACGTCTCCGGCATCGCCATGGGCCTCATCTACGAAGACGGCAAGTACATCACGCTGACCGACATCCTGGGATCCGAGGATGCGTTCGGGGACATGGACTTCAAGGTGGCCGGCACGGAGGACGCCATCACGGCGTTGCAGCTCGACACGAAGATCGACGGCATTCCCGCCGACGTCCTGACCGCCGCACTGGCGCAGGCCCGTGTTGCCCGTCTCGAGATCCTCGAGGTCATGAACGCCTGCATCTCGCAGTCGCGTGACGAAGTGGCCGAGACGGCTCCGAAGATCTCGACGATCTACATCCCGCTCGACAAGGTCGGTGAGGTCATCGGCCCGAAGGGCAAGGTCATCAACACCATCCAGCAGGAGACCGGAGCCGACATCGGCGTCGACGACGACGGCGCCCGCGGCATCGTCACCATCGGAGCGGTCGAGGCGTGGCGGATGGAAGAGGCCAAGGCGGCGATCCTCGCGATCGTCGACCCGCCGAAGGCCGAGCTCGGCGCTGTCTACATGGGCCGCGTGGTGAACATCACGAAGTTCGGCGCATTCGTCAACATCCTCCCAGGTCGCGACGGCTTGGTGCACATCTCCAAGCTCGGTGGCGGCAAGCGCATCAACTCGGTGGAAGACGTGCTCGAACTGGGTCAGGAGATCGAGGTCCGTGTCGAGGAAATCGACGACAAGGGCAAGGTCAGCCTGACCCCGGCCGGCGATCCACCTGCCGTCAAGGAGTCGAGCGGTGGTTCGAGCAACGGCTCGTCGGAGCGCGCCGAGCGTGCACCCCGCGAGGAGCGCGCGAGCGCCCCGGAATCGAGTGGCAGCGCCGTCGACGTCGTCGAGGTGAGCTTCGAGGACGCCTTCGATGCACAGCTCGCGGACGAACTCGGCGACCTCGGCCCGAAGTCCGAGCGTCCGCCAAGTGACGACGGTGGCCGCCGTGGTGGCAACCGCCGCCGCCATCGCTGATTTCACCAGGGGTCAGACCCCTGCTGCAATCGCGGCTGCTGCGTGCGCATCGGCCAGACTGAACACATGAGAATCGGGGTCAACGGCGCTGCCGGACGAATGGGTCGAACCGTTTGTGCGGCGGTGGTCGCTGACCCCGACCTCGTTTTCGCAGCTGCCGTCGACCCGTTCGGCGTCGGACAGACGATCGAGGGCATCGAGGTCGGCGACCGGCTCGAGACGTTCGACGGTTGCGATGTGGTCGTCGATTTCACCGTGGCCGACGCGGCGCGGCGCACACTTCCGTGGCTGGCGGCGCACGGAATCCATGCCGTGGTCGGTACGACGGGATTCAGCGCTGACGACTTCGAGCTGTTCGAGTCCGCGTTCGGCGGCGCGGACGGGCCCAACTGCCTGATCGCTCCGAACTTCGCGATCTCGGCGGTGCTGATGATGCGCTTCGCCGAGATGGCAGCACCGTTCTTCGACACGGCCGAGATCGTCGAGCTGCACCATGATCGCAAGGTCGACGCCCCGTCGGGCACGGCGGTCAAGACCGCCGAGCGAATGGCTGCCGCTCGGCGCGCAGACTTCGACCCGGACCCGACGACCGACGTCGTGTACCCGGGGGCTCGTGGCGGAGACGGCCCGGCGGGCGTCCGGGTCCATTCCGTCCGGATGCGTGGCATGGTCGCGCACCAGGAGGTCATCCTGGGCGCGACCGGCCAGACGTTGACGATCCGCCAGGACAGTTACGACCGTGACAGCTTCATGCCCGGTGTACTCCTGGCCTGCAAGAGGATCACCGGCATCGCGGGCCTGTCGAGGTCGCTCGACCCGTTCCTGTAGCGCGATTGCAGCAGGGGTCAGACCCCTGCTGCAATCTTGCTGCATCCTCCGGTGGGTCCAGCATCCGACTGCGACACCCTGTCGTCAGAGTGGTGGCCATGGCGCGACCCTTGCGAATCGACCTCGATGGCGGCTGGAGCCACGTCATGAACCGCGGCGCAGACCGTCGCGCAGTGTTCCTCGACGATTCGGATCGGATCGAGTTCGGCGCACGGCTTGCCGACATCCATCACCGGTTCGGCGTCGAGACACATGCCTACTGCCTGATGACGACTCACTACCACGTGTTGCTTCACTGTCCCAACGGCGGACTGTCCGATGCGATGCAACGGCTCGGCTCGATGTACACCCGTCACGTCAACGATCGGCTTGGTCGAGACGGCGCCCTCTTTCGGGGACGGTTCCACTCGCGCCACATCGTCGGTGAAGCCCATCTCCTCGCTGCCGCCCGCTACATCCATCGCAACGCATTGGACCTACCCGGCGTCGACCGGGTCGATCGCTATCGGTGGTCGAGCCACCGTGCCTATCTCGGCTACCGGGTGGTACCACCCTGGCTCCGAACCGACGTCGTACTGGGCCACTTCTCGAACGACACCGCAGCGTTCGCCCGGTTCGTCGAGCGGCCCGATGACATCGACGCGCGGTCGCAACCCACAGCCGCAGAACTCGAGCGCTTCGAGGCGGCAGCGACCTTCGTGCTGGCTGAGCTCGGACTCGGCGATCACGGCAAGATTGCAGCGCTGGCGAGGGCAGCGACCATTGCGAGCGTGCTCGGGGCCCCAGGCATCACCGAGACTTGGCTGCAGGAGGCCTTTCGATTCCCGAGTCGCAACGCACAACGATCGGCCGTCTCTCGTGTCCGCTCCCGACTCGCGAGCGACCAGGCGTTCGCGGCTGCCATCGAGCGAACGACCCAACTCGTCCGCCCCGGCCGATTGCAGCAGGGGTCAGACCCCTGCTGCAATCAGAGTGCGGCGAGGGCTGCGTCGTAGTCCGGTTCCTGGGCGATCTCCGAGACGAGTTCGGTGTACTTCACGTCGCCGTTTGGACCGATCACCACGACCGCACGAGCGAGCACGCCCTGCAACTTGCCGTCGGTGAGCGTGACTCCGTACTCCGAACCGAAGTCCGAGCGGAACGTGGAACCGACCTTCACGTTCGCGATGCCTTCAGCGCCGCAGAACCGGCCCATGGCGAAGGGGAGGTCCGCCGACACGCACACGACGACTGTCTCGTCCATGCCCGCAGCGCGCTCGTTGAACTGGCGCACGCTCGTCGCGCAGGTCGGCGTGTCGATGCTGGGGAAGATGTTCAGGATGACGTTCTTCCCCGCGAACTCACCGGCGTCGAACTCGCTGAGGTCGGCGCCGACGAGCGAGAACGTGGGCGCCGGGGTGCCGACTGCGGGGAGGTCTCCGGATGTGTGGACGGGGTTGCCGCCGAGAGTGACTTGAGCCATGGCCTTGTTCTAGCAACGTTGGGCTGGTTCGGCCCAGGCGAGCTGCCCTCGGGTGGCGCACTGCCGATCGAGCGATTGCAGCAGGGGTCTGACCCCTGCTGCAACCGGAGCGCCCGTGGCCGGATCAGGCGCCCCGGAAGTTGCGCAGATTGACGATCAGCAGGATCGCAACCGAGATCCCGACGGCCCACCACTGGTAGCGTTGGAGGAACTCCAAGATCTCGACGAGCTGCTTGTCGAACGTGCGCGCCAGCCACCAGATGATCACCAGCCGACCGGCGATCCCGACGGCGAGGAGCACGGCGAGACGTACCGGTGGTGTGCGGTGGACACCGCTCAGCGCGGCCACGATGTTGGAGCCGGCGAAGAAGGGGATCAGGAACCACTCGGCGCGGGCGAATCCCCGGTTGAAGGCATCGATCGAGTCGGGCTTCACCCCCAAGAACTTGCGGAACCAACCGATCGCATCGTCGTGGTACGCCCGCCCGATCATGTGGCACACGGCGAACGCAGCCGAAATGCGGAGCGTGGCGATCAGGGCATAGGTGGGCACGGGTACGTCGGCGGCCAGCGTCAGCGCCAGATACCGGTTTCGCGACGACAGGATGAGCAGCCCCTCGGGATTCGTGTTGACCCACCGCGCCCAGAGGCCACTCGCGACGTTGGTCATGATCACCAGGCACACGAACGCCACCAGCGTGAGTGGCGCCCACGACGGCCGCACATGGGGCACGTCGGCTGCGTCGATGGCGGCGTCGGTCACGGTCGCCAACGGTACCGCTTCCGGTGGATCGCCGGACGCCGCGGCGCACTACCGTCCACGCGATGCAAGGCCTGATGCAAGACGTTCCGCTGGCGATCCCACACATCTTCGAACGTGCGGAGAAGTACCACCCGCACAAGGAGATCGTCACCGCCACCGGCACCGGGCTCGAGCGCACCACCTACGGGGCGTGGGCAGCGAGAACCCGCAAGCTCGGTGGCATACTCGACAACCTCGGCATCTCCGCCGATGGTCGAGTCGCAACATTTGCGTGGAACACCGCCCGCCACCTGGAGCTGTACTTCGCCGCCCCGTGTACCGGGCGCGTGTTGCACACCTTGAACATCCGCCTGTTCCCCGAACAGTTGACCTACATCGTCAACCATGCCGACGACGAGGTGATCTTCGTCGACCGTTCACTGCTCGGATTGCTCGCTCCGTTGCTCCCGACGTTCGAGAACGTGAAGCACCTGGTGATGATGGACGACGGCAAGGGCGACATCCCGGCCGACCTCAACGGCCACGAGCTCCTCGACTACGAGAAGTTGCTCGGAGCCGCGGATCCTGTGGACTTCCACGTCGCCGACGAACACCAGGCCGCGAGCATGTGCTACACGAGCGGGACCACCGGCAACCCGAAGGGGGTCGTCTACACCCACCGCTCGACCTTCCTGCACACGATGGGGGCGATGACGGTCGACAACCTCGGCGCTCGCGAGAGCGATGTGATCCTTCCGGTGGTGCCCATGTTCCACGCCAACGCGTGGGGGCTCGCCCACGCAGCGGTCGCGACCGGAGCGACGCTCGTGATGCCTGGCCCGGACCTGTCCGGCCCGGCCATCGCCAATCTGATCGTCGACGAAAAGGTCACCGTCGCCGCTGGGGTCCCCACGATCTGGATGGCGGTGCTGCCCGAGCTGAAGGGCCGCGACACCTCGTCGCTGCGTTCGATCCCGTGTGGTGGCTCGGCGGTGCCCAAGGCGCTCTCCGAGGGGTACCGCGAACAAACCGGTCTGCCGATCCTCCAGGCCTGGGGGATGACGGAGACCAGCCCGATCGCTGCGGTCTGCCGGCTCGACGTCGATCAGCAGCACCTCTCGCAGGACCAGCAGGCCGACCTGCGGACCCAGGTCGGTCGAATCGTCTTCGGAGCGGAGTGCCGGGTGGTCGAGCCGGGTACCACGAACCCGGTCCCGTGGGATGGTTCGAGCAGCGGTGAGCTGCAGTGTCGCGGCAACTGGATCGCCGCGGACTATTACGACGATCCTCGTTCGAAGGAGAGCTTCACCGACGACGGCTGGCTCAAGACCGGCGACGTCGCCACCGTCGACGAGCGCGGGTTCGTGCGCCTCGTCGACCGGACGAAGGACCTCATCAAGTCGGGTGGGGAGTGGATCAGCTCGGTCGAACTCGAGAACGAGCTGATGGCGCATCCCAAGATCGCCGAGGCCGCCGTGATCGGGGTGGCCCACGAACGCTGGGGTGAGGCGCCGCTCGCGTGCGTGGTCAAGGCGCCTGGCGCCGACGACCTGACCGAGGAGGATGTGCTCGCATTCCTCGAGGGCAAGATCGCCAAGTGGCAGATGCCCAAGGGTGTCGTCTGGATCGACGAGGTTCCGAAGACGAGTGTGGGCAAGTTCTCCAAGAAGACACTGCGCGACGACTACGCAACGGTCCTCATGCCCTGATCGCGGCCCGCCGCGTCGCCCGCCTGGCCCGGTGCAACCCGGGCCGGCTCAGGAAGCCAGGAGCTGCTCGCTGAGCGACCAGAGCCGGTCGGCTGTCGCCACGTCGGCGATGTACGGCTCGAAGCCGTTGTTGCTCGGGTTGGCGCCGGCGACGCCGATGCCGCAGTCCGCGAGATATGCGCCACTGTGCCCGACCAGATCGTGCGACGTCGCCGCCCAGACCTGTGTCGCGGCGCCCGCCTCGGTGCTCTTGATCTGGAAGCCACCGACCGCTTCGCCCGCCTTGGCTGCTCGCTCTGCTGATCGCTGCATCATCTGCTGCATCAACTCGTCGTTCAGATGGCGACCGAGATTCGTCATGATCACGCCCGGGTGAACCGAGAACGCAAGAACCCCCGAGTCAGCGAGACGCACCGCCAGGGCTCGAGCGTGGAGCGCATTCGCGGACTTCGACCGTCCGTAGGCAACCCATGCGTCGTACTCGGATCGCTCGAAGTTGGGGTCCTCGAGGTCGACGTCGGAGATGCTGTGTGCGGCCGACGACAGGATGACGATGCGGGGCTCCTTCCCGGCGAGGATCGCCGGCTCGAGCAGCCTCGTCAGCTCGAAGTGTCCGAGGTGGTTGGTTCCGAACTGCATCTCGAAGCCGTCGGCAGTTCGAGCGAACGGGCACGCCATCACGCCTGCGTTGTTGATCAGCACATCGACCGGCTGGCCCGTGTCGACGAATCGTGCAGCGAACGATCGAATGCTCGCCAGGTCGGCCAGGTTCACGACGTCCAGTTGGAGCCTCGCGTCGGGCACGATGGCTCGTACGCGGGCCGCGGCCTCCTCGTTCCTCGCTCGGTCGCGGGCCAACATCGTCACCGACGCACCACGTGCGGCGAGGGCCCTCGTGGTCTCCTCACCCAGCCCGCTCGCGGCTCCGGTGACGACGAAGTGCCGACCGTTCAGGTCGATCCCATCGAGGACCTCGTCAGTGGTGGATTCGCTGGTGAAGTTCATGGGTGGCGACGGTATTCCCCCACCACGAGGCTGGCGTCAGCGGACGGCGGCGGGCGTTGCAGGTCCGTGGCGGAGGCGTCGGAGATGATCATGCGTTTGGTTGTCGCCGCGTCGTTGAATGAAACTGCTGCGATACTGCCGTGAACGCCGAGCAGCGCGTTCGAAGACGTCGCCGAAGGGAGGGCATGCATGGCTCGCTGGTCCAGGCGCCAGGAACTCCGCGAGCTCTTGCGCGATCACCCGTGGATCTGGAAGGCGCCATTCGCCGCGGCAGCCCTGCTCGTCTGGGGCACGGCGATCGTGTTGTTCCTCGGTCCGTGGCAAGGCACCATCCGTACACTCGCGCCTCTCGAATCGGTGGAGCCAGGCGCAACGGTGGAGCCAGGCGACCCGGTGGAGGCGCGTACGCCGGTGCGTCCGACTTCGACGGCAACTCGGCTCGCTGGCGATGTCGAGGCGGGCGCGGCGTCGGAGACGACCGAGGTCGGTTCCGCACCGTCATCGGGCGACGGGGCCGAAGTGGCGCCCGGTTCGGACGTGCCGGCGCCGGC
>JBGSII010000226.1:0-8847 GCA_041742555.1 Ilumatobacteraceae bacterium | reverse complement strand
GGGCCGGGCCCGACTCTCGGCTTGATCGACCGGGTCCGCGAACGCGACGCCTTCGTCCGCCTCCGGCGCGATGGGGTTCGGGTCCGGACCGATCCGCTGTGGTGTTCGTTCGTCCTCGATCCCGACCTGGTGCCCCCGCAGGTGGCGTTCGCCATCGGTCGCGCCGTCGGGTCCGCCGTCTCACGCAATCGGCTCCGCCGGCGCCTTCGTGCGCTGCTGGCGAACTCCGACGTGCCACCGGGGCTCTACCTCATCGGCGCTCGGGTTCCCGCATGCGAACACACGTTCGCCGATCTCGATCGGACCGTGTCGGCGTTGCTGGACCGGGTTCGTCGCCATCCGACGTCGCCACGATGACCTGGACACAGCGACGCGCGCTGGCGTGGATCGCGGCATACCAACGCGCATTCGCTGGACGCCCATCGCCCTGCCGGTTCTACCCGACGTGCTCGAACTACGCCCATGAGGCGTTCGAGGTCCACGGCACCGCACGGGGCGGCTGGCTGACCTTGCGCCGGCTGGTGCGCTGTCGACCGCTGGGTCCGAGTGGCTTCGATCCCGTTCCCGATCCCACGCCGAGCGTCCGCGGCGGTACTCCAGGTGACGGCCTGAGCGTCGCACCACCCACCCGAGAGGTCGACTGAGTCGATGTTCGAGATTCCTGCCGCCCTGTTGTCGTGGTTCTACGGCCTGACGAACAGCTACACCATCGCGATCGCGATGATCGCTGCGGTGGTCATGGCGATCACGACGCCCCTCACGCTGAAGAGCACCAAGGGCATGCTCGAGATGCAGAAGCTGGCGCCGGAGATGCGCAAGTTGCAGAACGAGTATCGCAACGATCGCACCAAGCTCAACGAAGAGATGATGAAGCTCTACCAGGAGCACAAGGTCAACCCGATGGCCTCGTGTCTGCCGCTGCTCGCACAGGCGCCGGTGTTCTACATCATGTTCCGCGTGTTGCGTGGCTGGGCCTACCGGCCGATCGGCGCGGCTCGTCCGGTCTCCGATGCGGTGTGGGGAGCGTTCGAGCGCCCCGATGAGGTGCTCAGTCCCGGCTTCATCCCTCGCTATCTCGCCATCGATTCGGCGCTGTACGAGTCGCTCTTCGGTCAGCAGTCGATCATGACGTTCGGCCTCGACCTGTCGAAGTCGGCTGCCGAGGCCGTCGCCGATGGATTCGGTACGGGAATCTGGTACGTGTTGCTGGTCGTGTTGTTGGGAGCGCTGTACTTCGTGCAGCAGCGTATGGTCGCCGCACGCGCGTCGATCAGCCCGACGATGTCGGCCGGTCAGCAGAAGCTGATGCAGTACCTGCCGGTGTTCTTCGCCGTCTTCCAGATCTTCTTCCTCGCGGCGCTGGTCGTCTACTACATCTTCCAGACGATCTTCCGGATCGCGCAGCAGGCCTACATCACCCGTGCGTTCTACGGCCATGACGAGTCGCTCGGTCGCCAGGCACAACGCGCCGGCGAGGCGGCTCGTGAGGAAGCCAAGAAGAATCCGGACGGTGGTGGTGGAGGATTCTTCGCTCAGGCCAAGCGCGATCTCGCTGGCCCCACGCCCGACGGCAAGGGTGCCGGCAAGGCGAAGAACCCGCCCGCCCCGGGCAAGGACACCACATCGAGCAAGTCGAACCCGACCTCGTCGAGCAAACGGGTGACGCCACCCAAGAACCGACCGACGCCGTCGTCCGGGGCCAAGGGACGCCCGACGCCGACACGGCAACAGGCGCAGGCCAACAAGGCCAAGCCGAAGCCGTCGTCGAAGTCCTCTCGACAGAATCCTCCGAAGAAATCGTGACCGCGAGCGCAGTGGCGCTCGCACACCTCACAAGTAGAAAGTGACCATCAACATGGAGTGGGTCGAAACCACCGCCAAGACCATCGAGGCAGCGCGCGAAGCCGCCCTCGATCAGCTCGGCGTCGCCGCCGACGAGGCCGAGTTCGACGTGATCGAGGAGCCTCGCCCGGGCCTCTTCGGCAGGATGCGCGGCGAAGCCCGGTTGCGTGCCCGAGTGCGCCCGACTCAAGTCCGACCGAAACAGGAGCGACGCCGGAAGGGCAAGTCCGATCGTGTCGCCGACACGCCCACGGACGCGACGGCCGACACGCCGACCGACACGACCGCGGAGGTGGCACCGGCGAACGTACGCCAACCGGCACGGTCGAAATCGACCAAGGAGGCGACGCCGAAGCGCCGCTCGTCGACGAACGGATCTGCAGCACAACCCAGTCAGAAGAACGAGGAGCAGCACATGAGCAACGAGGATCGTCCAGCATCGAACGTGACCCCCGAGGAGGTCGGTGCCGCAGCGGTGGCGTTCATGGATGGGTTGACGGCTGCATTCGGCGTCGAGGGATCCTCCGAGCTGCACGCTGACGGACTGGAGTTGCACGTCGATGTCACCGGATCGGAACTGGGGCTGCTCGTCGGCCCGGGCGGGCGCACGTTGAATGCAATCCAGGACTTGGCGCGTGTGTCGGCACAACGTCGACTCGGTGATCACGAGACTCGACTTCGTGTGGACGTTGCCGGATATCGGGAGCGGCGCGAAGCGGCACTCGCAGCGTTCGCTCGGGATGTTGCCGAGCAGGTCCGGACCTCGGGGACGGCGCGCTCACTCGAGGCGATGAGCTCGTCGGATCGTAAGGTCGTCCACGACGTCCTCAATGACGAGACGGGCGTGTCGAGCCGGTCGGTCGGTGAGGATCCGGATCGCCGGATCATCGTCGAACCCGCCTGACGCGCGGTGAGCGGTGAGGCCGCACCCGAACTCGTCGACGTGCTCCACGACGCGCAGCGACTCGGGTTCCTGGGCGCCCGCCCGATTCCGGAGGTCATCGATCACGCGCGTGGGTTCGTGCGCGCGCTGGCAGGATGGGCACCGGTGGACTCGGTGCTCGACCTCGGCAGTGGTGGAGGGGTGCCCGGGCTGATCATCGCCCACGATCTGCCTGGCACTCGCGTGACACTGCTCGACCGACGAGCGAAGCGGACCGATGTGTTGGAACGGGTCGTGCGCCGACTGGGTTGGCAGGATCGTGTCACGGTGCGATGTCAGGATGTCGAGACGTTTGATCCCGACGTGCCGTTCGCGGCGGTCGTCGCCCGCGGGTTCGGTCCCCCGGCGTTCACGTTGTCCCAAGCGTCGCGACTCGTTCGCCCGGGCGGGGCGGTGGTGATCAGCGAGCCACCAGGAGCGAGTCGGTGGGAGCCGTCGTTGCTCACGGAGCTGCACCTCCGCCGCCTCCCGGGGCCGAGCAGCACACCGCACCGGACCGCGGGTGAAGAGCACGCGCCGGCGCTCGACGGATTGGTCGCGGTGTTCGTCAAGGAGTGACCTCGTGTTTCACGTGAAACACGAGGTCTGCCATCGTTGGTCGTGTCGGGGTCGCCTGGTTCGAGCCGACATCGAGTGTTTCACGTGAAACATCCGAAATGCTTGTGATGTGGCGTCGGATACGGCAGAGTGTGGAGGCCCCCCCGGAACGATGCCCCAGTGTCCATCCCGGCGTGCCCCAGAACGGAGAACCTGTTGTCGGAGTTCGACACCCCAATCGAGACGTCGGACCAGTCCGCCGTGAGTGGCGGCGCCCCCCACCCCACCGAAGCTGCGCCCCACCCCACCGAAGCTGAGCGACCCGCTCCAACGGTCCGCCACCCCTTGCCTCGGATCATCGCGCTGGCCAACCAGAAGGGGGGTGTCGGGAAGACGACGACCACGGTGAATCTCGGCGCTTCGCTCGCCGAAATGGGTCTACGAACGCTCATCATCGACCTCGACCCGCAGGGGAACGCATCGACCGGGCTGGGAATCGAGAATCGTGGACTCGAGCACTCGATGTATCACGTGCTCATGCACGAAGAGCCGCTCGAGAACGTCGTCGAACCCACCGATGTCCGCAATCTGTTCGTCGCTCCGGCGTCGCTGGATCTGGCGGGTGCCGAGATCGAACTGGTGCCCGCCTTCAGTCGCGAGCAACGCCTCAAGCGCGCCATCGAGGCGGTGCTCGACGACTACGACTACGTTCTGATCGACTGCCCACCATCGCTCGGGCTGCTCACCGTCAACGGCCTTGCCGCGGCGGGCGAAGTCCTCGTGCCGATCCAGTGTGAATACTACGCACTCGAAGGCCTCGGCCAACTCCTGCGGAACGTGGATCTGGTCAAGCGGAATCTCAATCCCACGTTGGAGATGAGCACGATTCTGTGCGTGATGTTCGACGCTCGCACCAAGTTGTCGGGCCAGGTGGTGAGCGAGGTTCGTGAGCATTTCGGTGACAAGGTGCTGCGATCGGTCATCCCGCGATCGGTCCGACTGTCCGAGGCACCGTCATTCGGTCAGCCGATCACGACGTTCGACCCGACCTCCCGGGGGGCGATCGCCTACCGGGACGCTGCACGAGAGGTACACCATGGCTCGATCTAGCGGACTCGGCAAAGGGCTGAGCTCGATCATTCCGGGGGCAGAACTCACCGACACGGACACCACACAGGGTGCCGTGCTGTTGGACATTCCGGTCGCATCGGTCTCCCCCAATCCGCATCAACCTCGCGTCCACTTCGACGAGGAGACGCTCTCGGAGCTGTCGGCGTCGATCGCAGAGATGGGGGTCCTCCAGCCCATTCTGGTCCGTCCGCTCGACGATGGCGCCTTCGAGCTGATCGCTGGTGAGCGCCGTTGGCGAGCAGCCCAGCGAGCCGGGTTGGCCACCATCCCTGCCGTCGTCAGGATGACCGACGACGTGAGCTCGGTCGAGCAGGCGTTGGTGGAGAATCTCCACCGCCAGGACCTCACGGCGCTGGAAGAGGCGGCCGCCTATCAGCAGTTGCTCGATGAGTTCAGTCTCACGCACGATCAGATCGCCACCCGGGTCGGCAAGAGTCGCTCGGCGATCACCAACAGCCTCCGCCTGCTCGGACTTCCGCCAGCCGTGCAACGCCTGCTCGCTGACGGTCAACTCAGCGCAGGACATGCCCGGGCGCTCCTCGGCACACCTGACCGGATCCGTCAGGAGCAGCTCGCTCGCGAGGCGGCCGCTGGTGGGTGGTCGGTGCGGATGGTCGAAGACGCCGTGCGAGCCGAGACCGTCGAGCTTTCCGATGGTCCACCGCTGTCCGACCACGAGTCCGAGACCGCGCCCGTCGATGGCGCCGGCCTGACTCCAGCAACTCGGCTTCGTCCGCCGGGGCTGCTCGAGCTCGAACATCTCCTGGCCGAACACCTCGACACGCGCGTGAGCGTTCAGATGACCGCGAAGAAGGGTCGGGTCACGATCGAATTCGCCGATCTCGAGGACCTCGAGCGCATCTATCGAACCATGACCGGCTGAGCCAACTGAGCCAGCGGCGACGAACTGATCGGACGCCTCACCTCGCGCGTGAGGCTCAGAGTTGAGGTTGCCGGTCGAGCATCACGCTCCGTCACCGACTTCGCTCGTTCATCGCCGATTCATCTCACGTTCCGTGACAGTTGGCTCAACGTCATGTCAAGGCGAACCCACAGGCTGTGCGCAAGGCTGTGGACAACTCAGTGTTCGGTGGAAGACGTACCGCTCGTCCACGTTTCGAGCGCCGTTGCCACCGCATCGGTGACGGCGTCGGTGGCATCGACGGCAGCTCGAACGGGACCGAGCGAGCACAGCACCGCTGGCATCCGGGTTTCGCGCAGCACCGGCAGCCGCATGCCGCGCACCTCGGGCCGGGGAAGCAGCGACGAGCACCACGCCGCGGCGATGTGGGTTGCCACGGCGCGGCCGCCGACCGATTCGAACGTCGGTACGGCATAGTAGGAGATGAGCGAACGTTCGTCCGTCCGAGCCTCGAATCCGATGTAGACGTTGGCGCCGAAGCGGTTCGCGGCGGCGGCCTGGGCGCCGTATTCGTACTCGTCGGTCGACATCACGGTGGCTCCACTGCTTCGCAGTGCCCGCGTGACCGAGCGCGTGATCGAACTGAGGCCACCGAACTGCCCGACCACGATCCGCAACGAGAGGAGCGATGCGTGCGCCGCCAGTGCTTCACGCACCGAGGCAACGCCCGGCCCGGTGCCGGTCTGTCGCCGCAGCAGCTCGAGCGTACGAATCGTGTGGTGGCCACAGACTCCGTCAGCGGTCAGTCCACCGTTGCGCTGGAAGTCCTCGAGCGCTCGAACCGTTGCCGGACCGAAGATGCCATCGGGGCGGCCGCAGTCGAATCCGAGTCGGTTGAGCGCGTCTTGCAGTTCGACGACGTCATCGCCGCGGAGCTGCGGCGCAGCGAGGACCAGCAGGCGATCGCCGAGTCGCCAGCCGGCCTCGACGAGTGCCATCCAGGTCTGCTCGTCGCACGCGCCGCTCGTGTGCAGCCCACGAAGGCGTTGGAACTCGGTCACGGCCTGGCAGGTGGACGCGCCGAACTCACCGGGCACGTCGCCCGTCGTCGCCAGTCCGGCCGAGCCGAGGCGTCGTTGGAGATCGCGGACCGCCTCGCCGCGTTGTCCCTGCCTCAGCGGGAAGTGGCCCGTCAGTTCGTCGTCGCCAGGAATTCGTCGAGCTCCTGGAGCAGGGCGCCCTTGCTCTTGGCGCCGACGAGTCGCTTGGACACCTCGCCACCGGAGAACACGAGCAGCGTCGGGATGCTCATGACGTTGTAGCGCATGGCCAGATCCGGATGATCATCGACGTTGAGCTTGGCGACGGTCACCGATCCGGCGTGTTCGTCGGCGATCTCGGCAAGAATCGGAGCGATCTGCTTGCACGGACCACACCACTCGGCCCAGAAGTCGACGATGACCGGCTTGTCCGAGCCGATCACGCTCTCGTCGAAGGTGTTCGAGGACAAGTTGACGATGCCGTCTGCCATGGTGGGTTCCTTTCGAGGTTCACGACGAGCGTAGGGGACTCTCGGTGCGAAGTCGTCAACCACCTCGGGGGCCGGAACATTCCAGCGTCGAGGGGTCTGCTGTGGGGCGCGTCGTTCAGTGGTGAACGTTGGCCTCGAGCCAACGTTCTGCGTCGATGGCGGCCATACAGCCTGACCCCGCGGCGGTGATCGCCTGGCGGTACACGTCGTCTTGGACATCTCCGCATGCGAACACCCCCTCGACATCGGTGTACGACGAGTCGGGTCGGGTGATCAGATAGCCGGTGGCCGCGTTCATCGCCAGCTTTCCGACGAAGAGGTCGGTGTTCGGTCGGTGACCGATCGCGACGAACAGTCCGGTGACCGCGAGTGTCGACACCGAGCCGTCCACCGTGTCGGTGAGTTCGATCCCGGTGACCGACGTGTCACCGAAGATGTCGGTGACCTGGGCGTTCCACCTGAACTCGATCTTCGGGTTGGCAAATGCACGATCCTGCATGATCTTCGAGGCGCGGAGCTCGTCGCGGCGGTGCACGATGGTGACCTTCTCCGCGAACTTGGTGAGGAACGTGGCTTCCTCGATCGCGGAGTCCCCGCCGCCGACGACGGCGATCTCATGGCCACGGAAGAAGAACCCGTCGCAGGTCGCGCAGGTCGACAGCCCGTGGCCGATGAGGCGCCGCTCGGGTTCGAGCCCGAGCATCAGCGACTGGGCGCCGGTGCTCACGATGACCGCGTGGGACCGGTATTCGGTGTCGCGGACCCAGACACGGAACGGGCGCTCGGAGAAGTCGACTGCGGTGACCTTCTCGGTCAGGATCTCGGTGCCGAAACGCAGCGCCTGGCTGCGCATGTTGGCCATCAAATCCGGGCCCATGATGCCGTCGGGGAATCCCGGGAAGTTCTCGACCTCGGTCGTCAGCATGAGCTGCCCGCCGGGCTGGTCGCTGGTGCTCGAGGGCTCCCCTTCGATCAACAACGGCGCGAGGTTGGCCCGTGCGGTGTACACCGCGGCGGTGAGGCCGGCCGGGCCCGAACCGATGATGATGACGTCACGAACGTCTGACATGTCACTTCCTCTGGGTGGTCGCGTGGCGCTGGCGGATCGACGGGTCGATCAAGGTGCAGCGGCGTTGCGCTTGTGGAACAGCACCACACCGACGACGCTGAACACGATGCCGACGATGAAGTAGCTCAGATAGACCGCCTGCGGCCAGTCGACGGCGAGGGCGAGCAGGGCCTGCAGGCCACGCATCGAGCCCACGACGGCGATGATGCCGATCAGCGCACCGAGCATCACGGCGATCACACCGAACACCGCACCGCGCGCTGCGTAGACCACCTTCTGGGTCGTCTGCGACCGAACGTTGTCGATCAGACTGACGAGCTTGTCCGTGGTGACGGTGGCCCAGTTCGGATCGGTGAGCGGATTGGACGGCATGGCGCCGAGACTAGCTGCCAGCTCAGGGAAGCCGCACCCGAGCCACCTCGGCACAGTTCGCGGCTCGATAGGCGATCGCCAGATTGCGACCCTCGTCGATGCCCACCACGACGGGGATGTCACCGAAGACCGCTGGACCCACGATGATCTCGACGCCGAGACAGCGTGGCAAATCGGCTTGGGCGAGGAACGTCTCGGCCTCGGACAGCTCTTCGTCATTGGCGGCACTGGTGGCGGCAGGAACGTCGGGAGCGCTCGGCGCACCGATGGCCGCCGCCGCGAAGTCGGCGAGGTCCTGCAGGGTTTCGAGCTGATCGAGCCCGACGTTCTCGCCGGGCGGCGCGGCGTTGTCGATTCCGGTGTCGAGTTCGGGTGCCGCCTCGGCGGTCGCCGCATCGGGTGCTGCTTCGGCGGCGTCGGCGGCGCCGGCTCGTGAGTCATCAGCGGCTGCTTGGGTCGTCTCGATGCCATCGGCTGCTGTCGATGCCTCGTCGTCGTTGTCGGTCGACGAGAGCTGCAGCGCCACACCTCCGGCGAGTACCAGCACGAGGGCCGCCGCG
>JBGSII010000225.1:0-3190 GCA_041742555.1 Ilumatobacteraceae bacterium | reverse complement strand
GTGGACACGTCGAGGACGAGATCGTCGCGACGACACAGGTCGACCATCGACAACGTCCCGGCGTGGACCTCGTGGCGGTCGGAGTCAGCGATCGTGAGCGCTCTGCCGTCACGGCGCGCCGCGAGGAGAATCCCTGATTCTTCGAAGCACTCCCGAATCGACGCCACCCAATAGGCGAGCCCACCCGATTCGATCCCGAGCTGCCGCGACGCCTCGACATCGTCGAGCCCGTGGCAGAACGGTTCGATCTCCGCAGCATGATCGGCATCGTCGACCCGCCCGCCGGGAAACACGTACATCCCTGCGGCGAACGATGCGCTGGCGGTCCGTCGCAGCATGAACACCTCGATGCCCGGGCCGTCGCCGACTGCGAGGGCATCGCGGACCAACATCACCGTCGCCGCATTGCGGATCGGGACGGTGTTCGGATCGAAGTCGTCTGGCATCGTGCGCACGGTACGCGATCCGCGTCGGGCGGGACCAGACGGCGTTCGAGCCGCGCCCGCCCTGTCAGTCGGCGGGAAGTTCGGACAGCGGCGTGTCCTTCTTCGACAGGGTGACGTAGGCGATCGCTGCGACGACGACCGCGCCCATCACGATCCCGACGATCTGCCAGTTGTCGTTGAGGAACGCCGTGGCATCGGCCTGACGCGCGGCAGCCCAATCCGTGATCGGGTCGCCCTCCTCTTGGATGTCGACCCAGTAGAAGTACCAGAGCAGGTACGCGCCCGACAGGACGACGAACGCAGCGGCGATCCGGTCCACGTACTGCAAGCTCCCGCGCAGCACCTTGAGCAGCCCGGTGTTCGCCGACGCCAACGCGATGGTCAATGCACTGACCAGCAACGCCATCCCGGCGCCGTACGCGAGCATGTTGCCGACGCCCGAGACGATGCCGTCTCGCCGGGTCGTGCTGAAGACCGTCGCGATGAACAGCCCGATCGTGCACCCGATCGACGCCACCGCGTAGGCGATCCCGTAGACGAACATCGCACTGACCGTCTGCTGCGGTCCGCCCTCGCCACCGCTGTCGAGCCGTGGCGTCATGAACGGCAGTTTGAAGCCGAACAGCATGGCGATGCCGAGCACCAACAGGGCCACGCCGATCGCGCCCGTCGCGTACTTGGCGTTCTCGTTGATCCAGCTCGTGAAGTGGTAGGAGACCACCCCAGCGACGAGGAAGACCGACAGGAACCCGGCTGAGACGGCCGCGCTGACCGTGACGGCACGACGCATCGTGGCGCGCTGTGAGCCCGGCATCGACCCCTGCAGCCCGAGGAAATACATGAGATAGGTCGGCAGCAGGATGAACCCGCACGGGTTGACCGCGGCGACCATGCCCCGGATGAACGAGAGACTCATACCGTCGACTCGTCCGCAGCGAGCAGGTCGGTGATCTTGGCCCGCAGTCCGTCGGCGTCGAGGACCCCTGTCTGCTCGACGATCGTGCCATCGGACATGACGAACAGGGTCACCGGCATCGCCGTGGCACCGATGGCGTCGGCGAGTTCGGCGAACTCGTCGCGGAAGAGGTCGTACTCGACGCCGCGCTCGCCGGCGAAGCGCTCCATCACCTCGAGCGAGTCGAGCGTGTTGACACCGATGAAGCGCACGGCGTCGGTCTCGGCATCGACCTCTGCGAAGGACGGGAGTTCCTTGGCGCAGGGCGGGCACGTCGAGTACCACAGGTTGACCACGAGCGGTTCGCCCACCATGTCGGCGGTGCTCACTTCGTTGTCGCCCGTGTCGATCAGCACGACGTCGGGAAAGGGTTCACCCTGGACATCGTCATTTCCCAGACCCTCGTTGGGATAGGTGATGACCGCTTGCGGATCCTCGAGCGTGGCATCGACGCCAGCATCATCGCCCCCTGAGTTCTGAACCCAGACGACCAGCCCGATGATCGCCACGGCGACCACGAGCGATCCGACGAGGAGTCGAGGGCGGATCTTCACACCTCTGAGGCTACTGACGGGGCCAGCGGGCTCCGATTCGCCTCGGCCGTTGTTCGCGTTCGTTCACGTCTTGACACCACTGCTCCAACCCGACGTTTGCGTGACATTCTCGCTGGAGGGGCCCATCGAAAACGCCACGCAAACGTGGTTGGGGGGATCAGGCGACGGCAACCGGGATCTCGACGGGGCCGAGTTCATCGATCACGAGTTCGGGCCGCGGGTGCTTGGGCGGCCGACCGCACGGACGCTTGTTGGCGATCACGCGGCCGCCGGAGAGCAGCTCTCCGCCCCACACGCCCCACGGCTCCTCCCGTTCGAGTGCACCGGCGAGGCAGTCGGCCTGCAGGGGGCACAGGCCGCACATCGCCTTCGCGCGCGCGATGTCGATCACGTTGTCGGAGAAGAACAACGCGCTGAGGGTGCCGTGGCCGTCCGCGCAGCGAGCGACCGGTCGACGGACCGGTTCCTCGCCGGGCGGTCTCGGACTGTCGGGTTCCCGCGGCTCGAGCAGCGCCGAGTCAGCGGGTTCGATGAGCGTTGAGTGAAACATGGTGTGGTCCTGTTCGAAATCGGAGATGTTGCTGGTGGTGGTGATGGACGTGACGCTGGGGGATTCCAGGAGGGTCATGGTCTGGGCCTTTCGATGGTGTTGATCGGGATGGGGTCGGAAAAACGAACGAGGCCGCCGGGTCGGAACCCGGCGGCCTCGTGAGAGGTGATCTGACGTGGGTGTTACGTCAGAACTCCTACGAAGGAGCCGGGGGTGAGTCGCTTCGACCCTGCGGTGTTGCCACCGGTCGGGTTGTGCTCGATCGACATGTGGACGGTGCACACCCAGGAACCGCAGAACGACGAGGCCGAGACCCGCGCCGCGTGGGCGTAGGGGCGCGGCGATGCCGAGTGGATGATGGCGGTGGGCAACATGCTCATCATGGTTCCTCTCGTGTCGTCACGGGCGCCGAAGTGCTGACCCGGATGGATACACAATCACGTACCAGGAGGGCAGGTCAAGGGAGTTTCCGAGAGTTCACCAAGATTCCTCTCACGCACGTTGGCCGGCGGACGCCGCACCGACAAGAGTGACATCGTGGATCTCGCGTTGTTCGGCGTCGGTTGGATCCTCGGATGGCTCCTGCTGTGGCGCCTGCGGCCACTGCCGGCGCTGGCACCGTTCAACTCGGTCGGCGCCGAACGACCTGCGGTGGCGATCGTCATTCCCGCACGAAACGAGGCCC
>JBGSII010000224.1:0-26949 GCA_041742555.1 Ilumatobacteraceae bacterium | reverse complement strand
AGCGGCGTCATCGACCCGGCGGCCGGCGCGTCGGCCCCTCACAGCTCGCGTGGCGAATCGCCGGCGTCGCACGATCGAGCTTCTACGCCTGGCCCACCCGCGCCTTCATCGTTGCCGATCAGGACCAACGACCAAGGTAGGGGGTGAGATGCAACTCATCCCTCCGACACGAGTTCTGATCGTTCTCGTGAACTCGTCGGCGACTATGTGTGCAGCGAGTTCACGTGAGCAGCTGTGCGGGTCATTGCATGGCGATCTGGACGTTCGTCTCGGCGCTCGGATTGCGGAACGCGCGTCCCGCAGCCTCGATCGTCACCGTGCCGAGCCGGCCGGGAGTGAATGCGAACGGTGCCTCGTACGCCGTGGTCACCGACCGGCCGCGCTGGTGGCCGACGCTGAACCCGGCGACACCGAAGGTGATCGGTACCGTTTCGTCGAGGTGGCCGGTCGCCACGAGGTCGTCGCCGTAGCGCAGAGTGATCGTTCCGCGGTGCACGCCGTCGGGCTCGAACGAGCACGAGATCGTGACGTGGTCGGCGGGCAGCGGCCGCGTCGCGGACACCGTGGTGGGCGTGGTGCCGACGTAGTTGTGCACGTAGTGCAGCGTCTGGTCCTTCACGTAGAGGGCGTAGCCACATGCGGAGCTGCCGTGCACCGCGATCACGCCGGACGCGTCGGAGCCGTTGTTGTCGATCGGCGCCGAGATGGTCCACGCCCGGTTGCGCAGGTTGGGGGCGACCGTTTCCGGCAGTGTGCCGATGCCGGGTCGGAACTCGTATCGGTCGCGCCGGTAGCGCTGGTCGGAGTGACGTCCGGGCTGGTTGGTGATCGGCAGCACCTGGTTGGCCTCGGCTTCGCTCCACCACAGCGCTTGGAGTTCGGCGAGCTTGTCGGGCCGGGCGCTCGCCAGGTCGTTGCTCTCGGAGAAGTCCTCGGCGAGGTGGTACAGCTCCCACTCGTCCTCGTCGAACGGGCGGTGCGGGTCGGTGCCGTCGTAGGCGGACATCGCCAAGGGGTGAAAGGCCACTGCCTTCCAGCCGTCGTGGTACAGCGCCCGCGAGCCGAACATCTCGTAGTACTGCGTCGTGTGGTGGCTGGGCGCCGTGGTGTCGTCGAGCGTGTGGGCGAAGCTGATGCCGTCGAAGGGTTGCTGGGCCACTCCGGCGATCTCAGCGGGAGGCTCGATACCGATCACCTCGAGGAGTGTCGGGGTCAGGTCGACCGCGTGGACGTACTGCCCCCGGGTCTCGCCGGTCTGGCGGAGTCGCTCCGGCCAGGCGATGAGCAGCGGGTCGGCGACGCCACCCTCGTGTGTCTCGCGCTTCCACCGTTTGAACGGGGTGTTGCCGGCCCACGCCCAGCCCCACGGGTAGTGGTTGTGGGCGTCAGGGCCGCCGAGTTCGTCGATGCGGCGCAGGTTCTCGTCGAGGTTCTCGGGGACTCCGTTGAAGAAGTAGAGCTCGTTGAACGAACCCTGGGGCCCGCCCTCTGCGCTCGCGCCGTTGTCGCTCATGATCACGACGATCGTGTTGTCGAGTTCGCCGAGCGCGTCGAGGTGGTCGAGTACGCGGCCGACCTGGGCGTCGGTGTGTTCGAGGAAGCCGGCGTACACCTCCATCATCCGTGCGTAGAGGCGCCGTTCGTCGGCCGACAGCGAGTCCCACGCTGCGACCCACGCCGGGCGCTCGGTGTTGGCCGTGCCCGCGGGGAGGAGACCCGACTCGACCTGGCGGGCGAACACCTGGTCTCGCCAGCGGTCCCAGCCCTGGTCGAACTTGCCGCGATAGCGATCGATGTACTCGGCGGGAGCCTGATGAGGGGCGTGGCACGCGCCCGGGGCGAACCACATGAAGAAGGGCTTGTCCGGTGCGGCAGCGCGCAGGTCGTCGACGTAGGCGATCGCGGTGTCGGCGAGGTCTTCGGTGAGGTGGTAGCCGTCCTCGGGTGACCGAGGGGGATCGACCTGATGGTTGTCGGCGACGAGATCGGGGACGTACTGGTCGGTCTCGCCGGCAAGGAACCCGGAGAAGCGCTGGAATCCTCGGCCGAGCGGCCAACGCTCTCGTGAACCGCCCATCACGGTGTCGCCCGCGGGTGCGAGGTGCCACTTGCCGAGGTAGAACGTCGCATAGCCGTTGCGGACGAGGATCTCGGAGATCATCCCGTTCGACATCGGCATCGTGGCGTCGTAGCCGGGGTAGCCCGAGGCGAACTCGACGATCCGACCGACGCCGTTGGCATGGTGGTTGCGGCCGGTGAGGAGGGCGGCTCGCGTCGGCGAGCACAGCGCGGTGGTGTGGAAGTTGCTGTAGCGCAGTCCGTCGGCGGCGAGCTGGTCGAACGTGGGCGTTGCGATGTCCGAGCCGTAGCAGCCGAACTGGGCGTAGCCGACGTCGTCGAGCAGCACGACCACGACGTTCGGTGCGCCGTCGGGCGCACTCGGCAGTGGCGGCCACCACGGCGTCGACTCGTCGAGCGTCCGGCCCGCGACCCCTTCGAATTCTCCAGGTTCCATCGTTCTACTTGCCTTCCTCGATGTAGCGCGCCCGTAGCTGATGCTTCTTGAGCTTGCCGCTCGCCTCGCGGGGGAGCGCAGGGTCGACGTCGATCGACGCCGGGACCTTGAACGACGCCAAGTGGGCCCGGGCGAACTCGGTCAGCTCGGCGACGTCCACCTGCACGCCGTCGGCAGGTTGCACGACGGCCTTGATCTCCTGGCCCCAGTCGGGGTGCGGGAGACCGAACACGGCGGCGTCGGTGACGTCGGGATGCTGCGTGAGCACCGCCTCGATCTCCGCCGGATAGATGTTGGTGCCGCCGACGATGATGAGATCGACGCGTCGATCCGACAGGAACAGGTAACCGTCCTCGTCGAGCCAACCGACGTCGCCGACGGTGAAGCGTCCGTCCGGGCGCACCATCGCGGCACTCCTTTCCGGGTCGCCGTGGTACGAGGGGGTGCCGTCGATGCGCTTCGCGTGGATCATGCCGATCTCGCCGGCGGGCAGGTCGTTGCCGTCGTCGTCGAGGATCGACAATTCCAGCATCGCCGTCGCCTTGCCGACCGTGCCGGGCCTGGCGAGCCATTCCTCCGACGTCGCGATGACCGGGCCGACACCTTCCGACGAGCCGTAGAGCTCGACGATCACCGGACCGAACCAGTCGATCATCTCGCGCTTGGCCCACGCGGGGCAGGGAGCCGCCGTGTGCAGCACCCACTGCAACGACGACACGTCGTACCGATCGCGCACCTCCGGCTCGAGCTTCAGGAGCCGGATGAACTGCGTCGGCACCATCGGCACGCCCGCCACGCGGTGCTGTTCGATCAGTGCCAGCGTGCGGACCGGGTCCCATCGATCGGTGATGATCAACGGGTTGCCGAGCGCCATCGACGCCATCAGTACCGCCCCGCCGAGGGCGTGGTAGGCCGGCGTGACGAGCATCATCTGCTCGCCGCGGGGCATGTGCGTCATCGCGCCCCACTGCGCGAACGGACGGGCGAGCTCGCTCGCCGAGATCGACGTGCCCGAGCGGATGACCCCTTTCGATCGCCCAGTCGTACCGCCGGTGTATTGCAACGCGGCCCCGGCACTGCACTCGGCGAGTGGTTCGGGAGACTGTTCGCCCAGCCATGTCTCGTATTCGGAACCCACGACGATGACCCGCTCGATCCCGACCGCGGCGGCGGCTTCGCGGCCGACCGCCTCGTCCTCGGGCCCTACCACGAGCAGCTTCGCCGCGGAGTCGGTCAGCAGTTCGGCCATCTCCGCAGCGGTGAGGTGGTAGTTCAGCGGCACATACCGCGAGCCGGCGCGTGCATTGCCGAGTGCGAGTTCGGCCCATTCCAGACGGTTGCGGGCCAGGACGGCCCAGGCGTCGTACTCGGCGACCCCCTCGGCCCGCAGACCTCGGGCGACGCGTCGAGCGCGCTCTTCGAGAACGGCCCACGACACCGATCCGTCCTGCGTCCACACCGCCACGGAGTCGGGCTCCTGTGCGGTACGCGGCAGCACGAACAGTGGCTGCAACATCGGTTGATCGTCGTAACTGTCCGCAGCGGTCACGATGCCGGCACACCCGGGAACACGACGGGGATGGCGCGGGGTCCACGCACCTGACCGCCCGCCCACGTGACCTGCCCGTCCGGGTCGAGTTCGAACTCCGGGAACCGGGCCAGCCACTCCTCGATGGCGACGCGCATCTCCATACGGGCGAGGTTCGACCCGGCGCACCGGTGAATGCCGGCCCCGAACGCGACGTGGCGATTGGCTTCCCGATCGATCTGGACGACGTCGGCCTGAGGGAATGCTTCGGGGTCGCGGTTCGCGGCCGGGAAGTTGAGCAGCACTCGATCGCCCTCATGCATCGGACATCCGGCGAACTCGACGTCCGATGCCACGATTCGCGCCATGGTCACCGGCGAGTAGGCCCGCAGCAGTTCTTCGACGGCGGTCGGAATCAGTTCGGGATGGGCGACGAGCCGTCGGCGATCGTCGCGATGGGTCGCGAGGTGCCACAGCGCCGACCCGATCCCCGACCACGTCGTGTCGACGCCGGCGACCAGGGTCAGGGCGACCGTTCCCAGGATGTGGGCGTCGGGAACCGGAGCTCCTTCGTGCTCGGTGCGCAGCAACGTACTGATCAGGTCGGGCCCGTCGCCACCTCGCCGCGCCTCCATCTCCCCGAGGAAGTACGTGACCAACTCGGTGCGGGCCGCGCTGCGGCGTTCGACATCGTGAGCGAACTCGAGCACGTCGCGCACCCAGCCGGTGAACGTGTCCGACATCTCCTCGGGCACGCCGAGCATCAACCCGATGACCCTCACCGGGATCTGCTGCGCGTAGCCGACGGCGGCGTCCGCCCGCTCGCCTGCGGCGAGATCGTCGACGAGACGGCGACACAACTCCCGCGTGGCGATCTCGTACTCGGCGACACGATCCTTCGAGAACCACGGCAGCAGGAGCCGGCGCGTCCACGTGTGCTCCGGAGGGTCGGCACTGATCGGTGGTATCCCGGCCGGCAACTGGCCGTCCTCGTCGTCCGGCGGCGGGACGACGCCGACCTTGCGCGAACTGAAGTGCTCGACATCACGGGCGATCGCAGTGACGTCGGCATAGGTCGTCGGCAACCACGAACCGCCCCACCGTTCGGTGTGGGCGACCGGGCAGTGCTCGCGGAGGTCGTCCCAGATCGCGAACGGATCCTCGATGTACGCCGGGTCGAAAATGTCGTAGTCGCTCGCCCAGCTCGTCACCTGATCACCCATCGGCTGCCCCTCATGCTCGCGATTGCTGGACATGATGTTATCCATATGGCTAATATCATGTCAATGGGTTCCACCAACGACGAACACGCTGTGGTCGTGCACCGCGCCGGAACCGGGCGAGACGCGCTCATCGGGGCCGCGAAGCGGTTGCTACCGGATCGCGCTCCCGGCACGATCGCCGGCCGCGATCTGGCGGCCGAGGCCGACGTGAACTATGGACTCGTCCACCACTACTTCGGGGGCAAGGACGCCGCGCTGCTCGCCGCGCTCCGAGCGCTTCGCGACGACTTCGTAACGGCCCACGGCGACGTGGCCTCGATGCCATTGCTCACCGCGAGCGATCCGTACCTGAAGGCACTCGTCCGCTGGCACCTGCACGACTCCGGCTCAGAAGAGATCGAACGTGACTTTCCGCTCGGCGCGGCGCTGGTCGCAGCCGTCTCCTCGCGCATGGACTCCAGTGGCGACCACACCGTTGCGGAGGCCAAGGCCCGAGCGATCGCGATGACCTCGCTGCAAGTCTGCTTCGCGGTGTTCGGACCTGCGCTACTCGAAGCGACCGGCGTTCGCGAGGACGAACGCGCTTCTGTCGAGGCCGCACTGGCGTCGCTCTACGACTCGATCGCGCTGAAGTAGCACGATCACGCGCATGATCGCCTCGCCGCTCTAGTTGGGCTCGACCGTTCAGTCGCAGCGGCTCTCGTCGTCGCAGGATGCGCCGACCGGCACGAGCGCAGCGACGACAGGGCCGTGCGCGGGAGGCGAGCTCGGCATCACCCACTCCGGGTGATCTCCGGCGCTGCGCTGGTCGCCCTCGATCACCCGCTCTCGAGGAGGACGCGTCGGCGTACGCGCGGGATCATGGACCGAGCAACGAACTCGCACGAGGAGCACCCATGTCACTGCGACGACACGCACATCACGACGAGGGCACTCCGGTTCGAGCTCCGCGAGCGCCTCCTCTCGATCGGCGACGACTACTGGATCGAGAACGGCCAAGGTCAGCGCAGCTACAAGGTCGATGGCAAAGCGTTGCGCTTCCGCGACACCGACGAGTCGACGCGGCTCACCTCCCCCAGATCGGATGGTCGGATTCGGGTCGGGTGATCCTGGTGATCTCATCCCGAACGGGTGATGACGGCAGGGTCGCCGAGGCCGACCATCGTCTGCGCCATCCCGGATTCGCGACCAGTGCGGCCGGGCGAACAGGAGGAACCATGAGCGACAGCGACCTCGACGAGATGGGACCGGTCGACTACCTCGTCGTCGAATTCCCCGCCGGGCAGGCCAACTTCAACGGCGAGATGGCGGCCGAACTGGCCGTGCTGAACGAGGCGGGAATCATCCGTATTCTCGACCTACTCGTCCTGGTCAAGGACCAGGACGGCGCGGTCGACGCCCACGAGATCGACGATCTCGAGGGAGCGGACGAATTGGTCCAACTCGAAGCGGAGATCGCAGAGATCCTCGCGGCTGACGACGTGGTCCACTTGGCGGAAGCCATGGAGCCCGGCAGCGTCGCCGGCGTCGTCGTGTGGGAGAACCTGTGGGCAGCCCCGTTCGCTTCCGCCGCGCGGCGAGCCGGCGGCCAGCTGGTTGCCTCCGGCCGGATCCCGATCCAAGCCATCGTGGCCTCGCTCGAGGCCGACGAACTCACCGAAGGAGCATGAGCATGCCAGTCCGAACAGCACGCAGAGCACGACGGGGCGTCATCGGTGCCCCGGTGGCCCGCACCGCAGCAGTGGTGGGAACGGCGGCAGTGGTGTCACACGGTGTGAACCGCCGTCAGGACCGCCGTCAGGACCGCCGCTGACCACGGCCGCCATCACATCCGAACCGCTGGGCCGCCGGTAACCGGCCAGCGGTCACCGAAAAGGAACGACAACATGACCGATGAGCCGACCACCCCGAACGACGACACCACCATCGGGCCCCGCTGGCTTCCGGCCACACTCGTCGTCGTCGCCACCATCGTGGCGGTCGTCACGACGATGACGACCTGGGCGCGCACGCAGGCGCTCGACACCGACCAGTGGGTCGAGGTCAGCGGCGAGCTGCTCAACGAGCCGGATGTGCAGGAGGCGCTGGCTCTGTACCTCGCCGACGAGCTCTTCACGACCGTCGACGTCGCGGCCGAGCTGGACTCGCGGCTTCCCGAGAACCTGGCAGGGCTCGCGGGTCCGCTGGCCGGCGCGTTGCGTGGTCCGGCGACCGACGGGATCGAACAGATCATTGCGTCGAGCAGGTTCCAGTCGGTGTGGCAGACGGCCAACCGGGTGGCCCACGAAGCAGCGGTCAGGATCCTTCGCGACGACACCCGCGACAGCGTGTCGACGGCCGGTGGAGCGATCGTGCTCGATCTCGGCACGGCGGTCCGAAACCTTGGCGAGCAGATCGGCATTCCCGAGGCGGCGCTCGACCGTCTGCCCGACGACGTCGGCCAGATCACGGTCATCCAGTCCGACGAGCTCTCCGACGTCCAGGACGCCGTCAAGGTGTTGGACTTCACGTCGTGGTTCCTCTACATCGTCATCGTGGCGATGTACGCCGCGGCGGTGTACCTCGCCGCCGGACGGCGCCGACAGATGCTGCGATCGGTCGGGATCTCGTTGATCATCGTGGGTCTCTCCGTGCTGCTCATCAGGGCGATCGGCATCCGCACATCGGTGGAGGCGTTCGTCGAGGACGCACGAACAAGCCGCTCGCCGAACTTGTCGCCTCGGTGATGACGGTGTTGTTGCGGCAGATGGCCTGGACCGGCGTCGTGTACGGGCTGCTGATCATCGCTGTCGCCACGCTGCTCGGCACGTCCCGGTGGGCGGTCGCCACTCGCCGCTGGATCGCCGGCGTCACCGAGTCGACCGCCGTCGTCGTCGGCGTCTGCTTCGGTGCCGTGCTCCTGCTGTTGTGGTGGAGCCCCGGCGGGGCGTTCGACCGATGGATCACCGCGCTCGTGCTCGTGGCCCTCGTGATCGGAGCGATCGTCGCCGTCATCCTCTCCGGGCGGCAGGAATTGGCCGCCGATCCGCCGCCGTCCGCCGACCCGACGCCGTCCGACACCGACGATGCGACGCCGGTGACCGAACCGGTCGGATGACCGTAGTCGCCTGACCGGATCGGTTCCGGCTGGCGAGGAAGTGCTCGGTTCACCCGATGCGGGCGATGCGGAACCGGCCGGGCCCTACCTAGGGTCGGACCGTTACACCCACCTTCCACAAGGAGTTCCGCAATGCTCGCGTACGACTACCCCCTTCTCGGCCTCTTCTGGTCGATCTTCGTGTTCTTCTTGTTCTTCGCCTGGCTGATGCTGCTGTTCCGCGTGTTCGCGGACATCTTTCGTTCCGACATGGGCGGGCTGGCCAAGGGCGTGTGGTCGATCTTCGTGATCCTCGTGCCCTTCCTCGGGGTGTTCGTCTACGTGATCGCACACGGCGACGGGATGCGCAACCGCGACATCGCTGTGGCCCAACAGAACGAGGCGGCGTTCCAGGCCTACGTGCAGCAGGCTGCGGGCTCGGGCGGCGTCGCCAGTGAGCTGAGCAAGCTGTCGGACCTCCGCGCATCCGGTGCGCTCTCCGACGCCGAGTTCGAAGCTCAGAAGGCCAAGCTGCTCGCCGGCTGACGCCGAACGCACCCCGCCCTACACTCTCCTCACCACTCCGACCGAAGGACGTACTCCGCCATGGTCCACCGACACGTCGCCAACGACGAAGCGCTCGACCCGGCGTACGCCGGACGGTTCGCGGGCGCTCCCATTCCCAAGAACCGGATGCCCGACGCCGAGTCACTCCCGGGCGCCGTGTACCGGATGATCCACGACGAGTTGTTGCTCGACGGCAGCTCGCGTCTCAACATGGCGACGTTCGTGACGACGTGGATGGAACCCGAGGCCGAGAAGTTGATGGCCGAGACGTTCGACAAGAACATGATCGACAAGGACGAGTACCCGCAGACCGCCGAGATCGAACGACGCTGCGTGAACATCGTCGCCGACATGTTCCACGCCCCGAGCGACGGTGACGCCATCGGTGTGTCGACGATCGGGTCGAGCGAGGCGGTGATGCTCGGTGGCCTGGCGATGAAGTGGAAGTGGCGTCAGCGCCGCGAGGCCGCCGGGCTCCCGACCGACAAGCCCAACATGGTCATGGGCTCGAACGTCCAGGTCGTCTGGGAGAAGTTCTGTCGCTACTGGGACGTCGAGCCGCGCTACGTGCCGCTCACCCGCGACCGGTTCACCGTGGTGCCCGAGACGGTCATGGAGTACGTCGACGAGAACACGATCGGGGTGATCCCGATCCTCGGTACCACCTACACCGGCGAGTTCGAGCCGATTGAGGAGATTCACGACCTCGTCGTGGCCTACAACGCCGAGCACGGCACCGACATCCCGATCCACGTCGACGCGGCGAGCGGCGGTTTCGTGGCGCCGTTCCTCCATCCCGAACTGGCCTGGGACTTCCGGTTGCCGCAGGTGAAATCGATCAACGTGTCGGGCCACAAGTACGGCCTGACGTACCCAGGGATCGGCTTCGTCGTGTGGCGTTCGGCAGATGAGTTGCCCGAGGAACTCGTGTTCCACGTCAACTACCTCGGCGGCGACATGCCGACGTTCACCCTCAACTTCTCGCGTCCCGGCAACCAGATCGTCGGGCAGTACTACAACTTCGTACGCCTCGGCCGCGATGGCTACCGCCGGATCATGGAGGCGTTGCGCGACACCGCGGTCCACATCTCCTCGACGCTCGCCGAGATGGGCCCGTTCGAGGTGGTCAGCGACGGCTCGGCCATCCCGGTGCTCGCGTTCAAGGTGAAGGATCCGTCGAAGTACACCGTCTTTCATGTGTCCGAGCAGCTGCGTACGAGCGGGTGGCAGGTTCCCGCCTACACGATGCCGGCGAACGCAGAGGACGTTGCCGTCCTGCGCATCGTGGTTCGCGAAGGGTTCGGCATGGACCTCGCCGACATGCTGCTCGAATCGATCGCCAAGGCCGTCGCCCACCTCGAGGCATTCCCCCCGCCGCACCCGCCAGCGGAACCGGGCTTCAGTCACACGTGAGCCTCGCCACCCACCCGGCCACGTGATGCAGTGGCGTCGGCGAATCGAGTGGACGCCACACGACCTCGGATGGCGCATCGCTGCGCTGTTCATCGTCGGGTCCTCGCTGTTCGCTGTCGGCTCGTTCCCGCCGTATGCGCAGCTCGTCGACGGGCGGGTGGTCGGCATCACGTTCGTGGTCGGCTCGATCTTCTTCACGAGCGCCGCCTACTCAAGCGTCGTGCAGGTGATCAACGACGGGCGTCGACCCGCTGATCCGTTCAGGCGTTGGGCGTGGTCGCCCCGGGGCGCGCTGTGGTGGGCAACCGTCGTGCAACTGGTCGGCACGTTGTTCTTCAACGTCAACACCATCCTCGCCATGGTCACCACCTTCACCGTCGAGGAGACCAACCGACTGGTGTGGGCGCCCGACTTCTTTGGCTGCATCGCGTTCCTCGTTGCGAGTCATCTCGCCTGGATGCAACTCGGCGGCAGGTTCTGGTTCCGTGACGCTGACAACCCTGCGTGGTGGTCGTCGCTGCTCAACTACGTTGGCTCGATGTTCTTCATGGCGTCCGCCATCGCCGACTTCACGCTGACGACCACCGGTGAGGCGATCAACATCGCCATCGTCAACTCGGGAACTTTCATCGGCGCCATCTGCTTCCTGGTCGGCGCCTACCTGATGCTGCCACCGGCATCGACGAAGCCTCGGAGTGCCTGACATGGCGCGCCCCACCGGTCGGGACGGCGCACCGATCGAAGTCAGCCTGCGCGAGCGGTTCCGCTACCGATTCGACAACGTGCTCGCCCGGGGCACGGCGGCGGCGCTTGCTTGGCTGGGGGTCGTCACGCTCGCCGCCGTGCTGTTCAGCGCGGTGCTGCTGACGCTGTTTGGCGTGACGTTCACCGGCACCGGACCGAGCGGACTCGCCGAGGACACCTGGCAGAGCCTCCTGCGCATTCTCGACACCGGCACGATGGCGAGCTACATCGGTTGGGGCCGACGGATCCTCGCCCTGCTGATCACCCTGTTCGGCCTGCTCGTCGCCGGCACCCTGATCGGCATCATTGCCGCCGGCGTCGAGGACCGGATCGACAGCATGCGTCGCGGGCGCAGCACGGTGATCGAGTCCGGACATCTGGTGATCCTCGGAGGCTCGACCCGGATCCCGGTGATCATCGAGCAGCTGGTCCTCGCCAACGCCGAGCGGGGCTCCAACACGATCGTCGTGCTCTCGCAGACCGACCCGACCGAACTGCGGCGTGCTGTCGTCGATGCCGTGCCCGACCAGCGTCGCACCCGCGTGGTCTACCGGTACGGCGACCCGACGGTGCGAGCCGATCTGGCACTGGCCCGCGTCAGCGAAGCCCGCGGCGTCGTCGTGCTCCCCGAACGCGAGGGCGACGACGTCTCGGTGACCCAGACCGTACTCGCGGTCACGGCGGAACTGGGCACCCTCCACGAACTCCCCGTCGTCGTCGAGGTCGCCGACCCGACCACTGCCCAACGCCTGGTCCAGGCGTGCGGACCGACGATGCATCCCATCGTGACCGCTGGAGCGATCGCCAGGACCGGAGCGTTCGCCCTGCGCCAGCGAGGGCTCAGCAAGGTGATCAACGAGCTCACCGATTTCCATGGCTGCGACCTCCATCTCGCGAACCGTCCGGAGCTGCGCGGGGTGCGGTTTGACGAGGTCGTGGGCAGGTACCGCAATGCTCGACCGCTCGGGATCGCTCGTCGCGACGGTCGTTTCGAACTGAACCCACCGGCCGACTTGACGTTCGACGACGGCGATCGTCTCGTCGTCATCGCGTACGATCTCGAGCGCATCGAGGAGGTCGGGAGTCCGATGCGCCTTCGCAGGGGCGGGTCGATCGAACTCGGCGCCGCGTCGGTGGAGGAGCACATCCTCGTGCTGGGCTGGAATCCGCTTTGTCCCGACCTGTTGAGCGGCTGGTCGGCGGCGGCGTCGTCGGCCTCCACGGTGGAGGTAATGTTCGACCCGCGGATGATCGAGCCCTCCGACATCGTGGTCCCCCCGCTCGACATCGACATCCGGGTCTCACCTGTCGAGGAGGTGTCGGCGCTCGTGCTCGACCCCGCGCCGACGACGATCGTCGTGTTGGGTTACACCTCGACCGACAGCGCGGCCGCCGACGCACGGACGATGCTCGACGTCATGCACCTGTCACGTCGCTACGCGTCGGCCGGACAGGCCCCGCGATTCGTCGTGCAGCTGCTCGACGACGATCATGCCGATCTCGCCGTCCTCGCCGGACCTGACGACTTCCTGGTCAGCTCAGCACTGGGTAGCCAGCTCATCGCCCAGCTGATCGAGCAGCCCGAACGCCGGGCCGTGCTCCTCGCACTCTACGGGGGCGACGACGCATCGATTCGCATGATCCGCTGCGACCGCCTCGACCTCGTCGGGACACTCACGATGGCCGAGATCGTCGCTGCCGCCTATGCCGTCGGGGTGTTGGCGATCGGGTGGCGGTGCACCGCGGATGGCTCGGTGGTCCTCAACGCCGACGTCGATGCGTCGGTGACGCTCACCAGCGACGACGAGCTCGTGGTCGTCGGCTGATCGCTCGAACAGCGACTCACCCAGTCAGGGTGGCGACACGGCTGCCGGACCCGTGCCACAGTATTGACCGACGCACCGCCCCGCCGACGACCAGCACGAAGAGAGGCACCCCAGTGAGTCCAGACCGTCATGCGCGCACCATGCTGCCGATCCCCGATCGCCCGGCCCCGGGGCTGACGACCTACGACGCGAAGGATCCGGAGACCAGCTACCCGCCGATCGAGCCGCTCCTGCCTCCGGTGGGAGCGCCGAACGTGTTGGTGATCCTGCTCGACGACGTCGGTTTCGGTGCGTCGAGCGCCTTCGGCGGGCCGTGCCACACGCCGAATGCGGAGCGTCTCGCAGCCGGCGGGCTCAAGTACAACCGCTTCCACACCACCGCATTGTGTGCGCCGACCCGCCAGGCGCTCCTGACCGGCCGGAATCACCACTCGGTCGGCATGGGCAGCATCACCGAGACCGCGACGTCGGCCCCCGGGAACAACTCGCTGCGCCCGAACACCAAGGCGCCGCTGGCGATGACCCTGAAGCTCAACGGCTACTCGACCGCACAGTTCGGCAAGTGCCACGAGGTCCCGGTTTGGCAGTCGTCGCCGATCGGTCCCTTCGATGCGTGGCCGTCCGGAGGTGGTGGCTTCGAGTCGTTCTACGGCTTCATCGGTGGCGAGAACAACCAGTATGACCCGGCCCTGTACGACGGCACGACGCCGGTCGAGCCGCCCGCGACTCCCGAGGAGGGCTACCACCTCACCGAGGATCTCGCCGATCGTGCGATCAGTTGGATTCGCCAGCAGAAGGCGCTGATGCCCGACAAGCCGTTCTTCACGTACTTCGCTCCCGGCGCCACACACGCCCCGCACCACGTTCCCAAGCAGTGGGCCGACAAGTACCGGGGTCGCTTCGACGACGGTTGGGACGCCCAGCGCGAGCGCACCTTCGCCAAGCAGAAGGAACTCGGCGTGATCCCGGCCGACGCCGAGCTCACCGCTCGCCACGACGAGATCACCGCATGGGACGACATGTCCGACGACCTGAAGCCGGTGCTCGCCCGACAGATGGAGGTGTACGCAGGTTTCCTCGAGCACACCGATCATCACGTCGGGCGGGTCGTCGACGCCATCGACGACCTCGGAGTGCTCGACAACACGTTGATCTACTACATGATCGGCGACAACGGCGCTTCGGCCGAGGGGACGATGAACGGCGCGTTCAACGAGATGGCCAACTTCAACGGCATGGCCGCACTCGAGACCGCCGAGTTCATGCAGTCGAAAATGGACGACTTCGGCTCTCCCGAGTCGTACAACCACTACTCGGTCGGCTGGGCCTGGGCGATGAACACGCCGCTGCAGTGGACCAAGCAGGTCGCCTCGCACTGGGGCGGGACGCGCAACGGCACGATCGTCCACTGGCCGAACGGCATCGAGGAGCGCGGTGGTCTGCGTGAACAGTTCACGCACGTCATCGACCTGGCACCCACGATCCTGGAGGCGGCGGGACTGCCCGAGCCGACGATGGTGAACGGGGTGCAGCAGTCTCCGATGGAGGGCACCAGCATGCTCTACACGTTCAACCAGCCCGACGAGCCCGAGCGTCACGACCTGCAGTACTTCGAGATGTTCGCCAACCGCGGGATCTACCACCGGGGCTGGAGTGCGGTCACCAAGCACCGTACGCCGTGGGTGATGGTTGGCGGCGACCTCCCCGCGTTCGACGACGACGTGTGGGAGCTCTACGACGGCAGCACCGACTTCAGCCAGGCACGCGATCTCTCGGCGGAGCACCCCGAACTCCTGGCGAAGCTCCAGCGACTGTGGCTGATCGAGGCGACGAAGTACAACGTCCTCCCGATGGACGACCGCACCAGTGAGCGTCTCGAACCGACGATGGCCGGTCGTCCGACCCTGATCCGTGGCAACTCCCAGCAGTTCTTTCCGGGGATGGGCCGGCTGTCGGAGAACAGCGTGGTCAGCATCAAGAACAAGTCGTTCTCGGTCACCGCTGAGGTCGACGTTCCGGCGGGTGGAGCGTCCGGCGTGATCATTGCCCAGGGTGGTCGTTTCGGTGGCTGGGCTGTGTACGCCGTCGACGGCGTGCTCAGCTTCACCTACAACGTGTTGGGGATCCAAGAGTTCACGATCACCGCGACCGAACCGATCCCTGAGGGTCACCGGCAGGTGCGGGCCGAGTTCGCCTACGACGGTGGCGGCTTGGCCAAGGGTGGCCTCGTCACGCTCTATCACGACGGCACTGCCGTGGGGAGTGGTCGGGTCGAGGCGACGCAGCCCATGGTCTTCTCGGCCGACGAGACGACCGACATCGGCTACGAGTCGGGAACGTGCGTGTCGTCGGCGTACACGGTCGAGACCAGCAGGTTCACCGGCAAGCTGCACTGGGTGCAGATCGATCTGGGCGACGACGACCACGATCACTTCATCGACCCCGACGAGCGCATGCGCATCGCGATGGCGAGGCAGTAGCGGACTCCGGGGCCCTCAGCCGTCGATCGCTACGAGCCGGCCGTCCTCGACCGCTCGACGAAGTGCCTGGTGGTCGCGTTCGTTCTGGTCGGCGTACCGCCCGGCGAACTCCACCAGGCAGCGATCGAACCGGTCGCTTGCACAGAGATAGCCGCGATCGGAGCGGCGTCGCCCGAGCGTGCGTGCGCCAGCGCGAGCGTCCAGCCGCACACGGCGGCATAGATCTTCAGCGAGCTGGCATCGATCGTCTCGAGATCGGCTGAACCCTTGGCATCCCACAGCTGACGTACGAAGAAGTCCCGCTCGACACCGTCGAGACCGACACCTCGGTGCCACCCGAGGAACGTGTCACTGGCAGCCTGCAGCAGGCGCTGACCCTCGACGATGCGTTCCCCACCCGTGGCGTTCTCGCTCGGCGCGAGGAATGGCTCCAGGGCCGACGTCTGGGCCTCCTTGAACTGCAGGAGGAGTGGGTCGGCCTCGGCGATTCCGGGCGAACCACCAGGAAATGGACACTGACGATCAGCACCCAGAACGGGAACACGAGGGTCATCCACAGGCTGATGCCGGGCCCGAACACCTGCAGCACGGTAAGCGCGTAGGTCGAGCCCCCCAGCCAACGCGGGACGACACCCGACCGCCACCAGATCGTGCCGGTCGAGAGCATGAAAACGCCCGCCATGCGGACACCGAAGGTGTTCGACAGGGCGAAGACCGCCTCGGGGGCGAACTCGTAGCCGCCGGACTCGAACATCCGCTCGGGCGCCGCTTCGTAGGCGCCGACGAGCGCAGCTGACAGCGACGCCGCGGCGAACAACATGGCCAGGTACAGCAGGCCGCTGCCGAACATCACGCTCGCAAAGAACCGGTCCTCGCGATCGCCGAGACGATCGCGGACCACGCCGATGAACCAGAGAAACGCGATCCCGGCGAAGGGCACCAGCCACAGCGCGAGGCTCAACCGGGACCGGTTCGCGTCGAGCCAGTCGCCGGCATCGCCGTCGACAGGTGGTACGACGAGCCGCAACAGCACCGTCGAGGTGCCGAGCAGCACGGCGAACACGACGCCGGCGACGGCTGCCGCCCGCGCGGTGTTCAACCGCCCGCCGAAATCGGGCGGGGGCGCGCTCACCGGCCGTTCTGTCCCTTCCGCGAACAGCCCACTGCACACATCGACGGCCACAGCACGGCGCAGCGGTCACATACGCATCCACCACTGAGGGCGATGCGTCGACGGTCTCGCGAGCGGTCCCGCAAGCCCGTGGATGTTCGCCGCTGACGGAGCACGTCGAGTCGACGGTACTCTCGTAGGGTGCACGACGGTCGCCGAGCAGTCAGCCGGTGTGACCGACGTGTCATCTCGGACCTGGGTGGGTTCCGGTGAGCGATCTCGTCTCGGTCCGCGATCGCGCACGATTCAGTGGACCGACAATGCGGACGGGCGTCATCGCCCGTTCGCGCCTGGACGAGCGGTACGCGTCAGCGAGCGGTCAGGTCCTCCGTGTCTTGGCGCCCGCCGGATACGGCAAGTCGACGCAGGTGCTCCGGTGGGTCGGAGGCGACGAACGAAGTGTCTACTGGCTCGACCTCGAACCGATCGACAACGATCCCCTGGTCCTCGCCCATGCGATCGCAGCGAGCCTGCTCGGCCGCAGACCACCGGATGCTGGCGCCGCCAACGACCAGACCGGCCCGTTCGGGGACCTCGTCGAGCTCGTCGGCGCTCCGAACGAACCGTTCGTCCTGGTGCTCGACGACGTCCACCACATCGAGAGCGAGGAGTCGTCGGGGGTCATCGATCTCGTCGTCGATCATCTCTCACCCGACTCGATGTTGGTCCTCGTCGGCCGGTCACCCCATCGTTCCGATTCGGTCGCGCGCCATCGGCTCGGTCCCGGCATCGTCGACGTCACCGCCGACGATCTCACCTTCGATTTCACCGAGACCGAGGAGATGCTGGCGACGCTCGGCCTCGAGTCCGACATCGACGTGTTGACGGCGGTCGACCAGCAGTTCGAAGGATGGCCGGCGGGAATCCGGCTGGCCGGCCAGGTGTTGGCGACCCATCGAGGGGACCTCCGCGTTCCGCTGGACAAGCTCGGTGATCTCGCCTATGTGACCGACTACGTCACCCAGGAGTGGTTCGGGGCGCTCAGGCCGGAAGATCAAATGCTTCTCACCGAGGTCGGGTGCCTCGAACGTTTCAGCGGGGTGATGTGCGACGCGGTGCTCGATCGCACCGACACGGCGTCGACCCTGCGTCGACTCTGCCGCGGCGAGCTGATGCTGATCGGGCTCGACGAACACGACGAGTGGTATCGCATGCACGCGGTCCTGTCGCGTTGGCTGTCGTCCCGGCTGCGCAGCGTCGACCCGGATCGGTGGCGCGACATCCACGTGGCTGCAGCGAAGTGGTGGTCCGCGGAAGGCGACGCCGACCTCGCAATCGAGCACGCGGCCGAATCCGGTGACGACGACCTGCTCGAAGACCTGGCGGTGCAGCACTGCGGGCTCTACGCGGCACGGGGCATGTACCGAACGATCGAGCGCTGGCTGGAGCACTTCGACGACCGGCGAGTCCGCGACTCGTTGGCGCTCAAACAGATGAAGGCGGTGCGCAACATCGGCGCCGGCCGGGGCGAGCAGGCGCTCGGGTGGGCGCGGCTCTGTCGGACCGTGGCCGAATCGCCCGGCAATGCCCCTGGAAGCGTCGCCGGCGCCCTTGCCCACTACACCGATGTGCTGTACGCGACACTCGAAGATCTTCCGGCCTGCGATCTGATCCCCGCTGCCGAACGCGCGTACCGCGGTCTCGCACACGGTGAATGGCGCTCGTTCGCCTCCCTGGCGCTCGGGGTGAACAGCTACCTCTGCGGCCGAGACGGCGCCGTCGACCGAATGCGCGAGGCCCTGTTCGAGAGCGAGGTGACGAGGACGACCACGCTGCAGGCGACCGCTGCGGCGTCGCTCGCCATCGTGCTCGACCTCGAAGGGTCCGCCGACGAAGCCGCGGAACTGAGCGACCGGGCGAGCCGTCTGCTCACCACGCCGCTCGGCAAGGACGCGTCCGCGACCGCCGTCTCGTTGGCGATCGCATCGCTGATCGACGCGCGAGCGGGTCGTTTCGACGAGGCCGTCGCCCGCCGTGATGCCGGACGTCGGAAACTGGCGGGCTTCGAACGATCCGCACCGTGGTTCGGCATCCTCGGCTCGATCCCGCTGATCAAGTCCAGCCTGCTCCTCGACGAAGCGAAGACAGCGCTCGACATGCTCGACGAGCTCGAGACGAAGATGCAGACCCAGGCTCCGGCGACCCCGCTCGCCCGGCACATCGCCGAGTTGGGAGCGACGGTCCGGGCCGCCAACTCGGTCCTCGCCGATCGCACGTGGGCGCTGACTGCGGCCGAGCTGCGACTCATCCAATACCTACCGACGAATCTCAGCCTCGCCGAGATCGCCACGCGGCTGTTCGTCTCGCGCAACACCGTCAAGAGCCATGCTGCGGCCATCTACCGCAAGCTCGGGACGACTTCGCGGTCCGACGCAGTCGATCTGGCACGGACAGCCGGCCTGATTGCCGAGTCGGCGCCGGTGGTCTGACCGACGTCGTCGTCAGGCCGCGGCGGGCTCGAATGCCTGATCGAGGGCATAGGAATCGCTGGATCCCGTGGAGGCGAGCGGATGATTCGGCCCGGGATGGGCCGAGCGCGAACCGGTCCGTGCGGTCTGCAAAATCACCCGATCGAGGGGACGCTGGCGAATCGACGCCTGCGTACGTTCAGGTCCTTGAATCGAGCGCAGTCGGAACACGACGGGGGCAACATGGGGACGACCAGGCGAGCGCGCCCGATCACGATGCTCCAAGGCATCCTGCCCTATCGACGCAGCTTGCTGGTGGGCGACATCGTTGCGGGGATCACGCTCGCAGCGCTCGCCATCCCCGAAGTCATGGGCTACACGCAGATCGTGGGCACCCCGGTGATCACGGGGCTCTACACGATCCTGATCCCGGCGATCGCGTTCGCCGTCTTTGGTTCCTCCCGCCACCTGGTCGTCGGAGGGGACTCGGCGACCGCCGCGATCCTGTACGCCGGCATCGCGGGGCTGGGCGTGTCGGGTCTCCAACCCAACACCTCCGAGTGGCTCGCGTACGCGAGTCTGGCGGCGTTGATCACCGCCGGGCTGCTGATGCTGGCCCGGCTGGCCCGTCTCGGCTTTCTCGCCGACTTCATCTCGCGCACGGTGCTCATCGGATTCCTCACGGGCGTCGGCATTCAGGTCGCACTCGGCCAGTTCGACGGGATGCTCGGCGTCCCGGCACCCGATGTCGAGGTCGACCGGGTCAGCGGCACGGTGATCAAGTTCTGGGACACGCTCGGGGAAGTTCCCGACGCGTCGCTGACCACGGTCGCGGTCTCGATCGGCGTGATCGCCACGCTGCTCGTGTTCGAGCGGTGGATCAAGGCGATCCCGGGGGGACTCGTCGCGGTTGTCGGTGCGATCGCCATCAGCTGGGGCTTCGACCTCGAGTCTCACGGGGTCGCGGTGCTCGGTTCGGTGCCGAGTGGACTTCCGTCCTTCGGCTTGCCGAGCGGTGTGGGTTGGAGCGATGTGGTGCCGCTGCTCGCGACCTCGGCGTCGATGGTGCTCGTGATCCTCGCCCAGAGCGCGGCGACCTCACGTGCCTACGCGATCAAGTACCAGGAGCGCTTCGTCGAGAACAACGATCTGGTGGGGCTCAGCGTTGCGAACGTGGCGGCGGGGCTCAGCGGCACGTTCCCGGTCAACGGCAGCCCGACCAAGACGGAGATGGCCGACGAAGCGAACAGCAAAACGCAGGTCGCGATGATCTCGATGGCGATCACGGTCGCGATCGTGCTGCTCTTTCTCACGAAGCCGCTGCAGTACATGCCGAACGCCGTGCTCTCGGCGGTCGTGTTCCTCATCGGGGTCAAGCTCGTCAAGCTCGGGGCGATGAACGAGATTCGGCGACTCCGTTTGGACGAGTTTGTCATCGCCGCCGTCACGGCCGCGGTCGTCGTCATCGTCGGCGTGGAGCAGGGCATCCTCCTCGCCATCATCCTGTCGTTGCTCGATCACGTCCGGCGCCACTATGACGCGCCGGACGCCGTCATCGCACGGGACGAACGGGGACACGCCACCGAGATCCCGGTGTCGCCGGGCGTTCGAACCGAACCCGGACTCGTCGTCTACCGATTCGGAGTCGGTCTCTTCTACGCCAATGCGACACGGCTCTCCGACGAAGTCCTCGCCCTCGTCGATGTCCCCGAGCCGCCTCGGTGGTTCGTGCTGCTCGCCGATGCGATGGACGACGTGGATTTCACCGGAGGCAAGACGTTGCTCGAACTCGCCGGACAGCTCGCTGACCGAAACGTCGTCTTCTGCGTGGCCGCCGCTGGACGGGTGCTGCCCGAACTCGAACGGTTCGGCGTCGTCGACGCCATCGGCGAGGACCACGTCTTCGTCTCGCTCGACGATGCGATTGCGGCATTCCACAGCGTCGAGGCGACGGGTGATGGGTGAGGATCACCGATGCCCGGGGTGAGTCATGTGACGATGTCTCGATGAGACTCCTGCGACGCGCGCTCGCTCGATTCCAGGCCAACCCCGCCTCAGCGAGGTTCGCCATCGCGGCGATCACGAGCGTGACGATGGCGGCCGTGCTGACGGGTGCGCTGCTGATGTGGGCGTTCGATCGTGCCAACTGCCCCTTACGGGCAAGCCGTGTGGTTCATGCTGCAGACCGTGACGACCGTGGGCTACGGCGACGCGACTCCCACGAGCGGGATCGGACGGACCGTCGCAGGAGTCGTAATGCTCACGGGAATCGGCCTGATCACCGTGGTGAGCGCCGCCGTCACATCGGTCTTCATCGAGGCCGCTCGTGTCCGGATAGAGCAGTCCCGAGCCGAAGCTGAAGCGAACTCGCCCCATCCACTCGAGCGAATGGCGGAAATACTCACCGAGATTGCGGAACGTCTCGAGCGCCTCGAGGCATCCGACCGCGCCGACAACCGAGGGCAGTCGCAGTCGTGACCGACACCACGAGCGAGACGAACCGAGATCGTCCCGAGATCCGCCTGTCCGATGTCGGATCCGGGCGACTGGCGTACCGGCTGATCACGTTCTACGCCATGCCATGTCTCGGGTACTCCACGATGCGGTCCCTGCGAACGCAGCGAATGCTGTAGTAACGTCCTGGGCGATGTTTCACCCGATCTGGCGGACGACTCCTCGGTGGTCTTCAGGGAATCATCGAATGAGCGGTGGGCCAGGCTGATCGCTGGCAGTTCCACGATCACGCAGCGCCTGACTCGACCCCGCGAATCCGACAAGGAGTATCCATGGCCCTGCGACGAGATGCCTATCGCGACGAACCGGTACTGCGGTTCCAGCTCCGCGAACGGCTGCTCTCGGTTGGTGACGACTACTGGATCGAGAACAGTGATGGCCAACGGGCCTTCAGGGTCGACGGCAAGGCGCTCCGGATCCGTGACACGTGGATCCTCGAGGATCCGACCGGACGGAAGGTCGCCACGATCAAGGAGCGCAAGCTGTCGGTTCGCGATGCGATCAAGATCGAGTTCGACGGAGGCGAAGCGATGGTGAAGAAGGCGCTCGTTGGGATCCGTGACCGGTTCTACGTCGACGTCGACGGGGGAGATGACTGGAAGATCCACGGCAACATCGTCGACCACGAGTTACGAGATCGAGCGGAAGGGGACCATCGTCGCCACCGTGTCGAAGAAGTGGTTCCGTGTGCGAGACAGCTACGGCATCGAGGTACGTCAGCTTGCCGATGCCCCGCTCGTGCTCGCCGTCTCGGTCGCACTCGACGCCATGACCCACGATTGATGCCTGCCCCATGACGAGCCACGAGGACGAAGCCAGGCGGCGCAGTCACTTCGAGGTGGTCGCCACCGTCCTGCTTGCGTTCGCGGCGGTTGCCGCGGCTTGGAGTGGCTACCAGGCCGCCCGGTGGAACGGTGAGGCGACCAAGGCGTCGAGCCAGGTGAATGCGCTCCGGATCGACGCGGCACGATCCCAAGGTCTCGCCGAAGGTCAGACGCAGGTGGACATCGCGACGTTCTTCGAATGGGTCGATGCCGACATCGCTGGCGACGCCGAACTGGCGCAGTTCTACGACGATCGATTCCGTGCGGAGTTTCGTCCGGCGTTCGATGCATGGCTGGCGATGGCGCCCGCAGGCGACGCCACCGAGGCGCCCGGCACGCCGTTCGCGCTCGACGAGTACCGACTCGCCGCCGCCGACGCGGCCACCGGCCTGGATGCCGAGGCCGAGGCGACCGCCGCCATCGTTCGGAGGAACCTGCAACGTTCGGCGAACTACGTCCTCGCCGTCGTGCTGTTCTCCGTGGCGCTCTTCTTCGCCGGCATCAGCACGAAGATGAGTGGTGCAGGCCCTCGAACAGCGCTCCTCGCCTGCGGGTGCGTCGCATTTCTCGGCACGGCGATCTGGATCGCAACGTCGCCCATCGTCCTCTCGATTTGAGTCCGCTGGTCGCGGCTGAGCCTGCCGTCAGGGTGATCGTCTGGAGGCCGCGGTCTCGGGTGATATCGTATGATATCGACGAGGAGGGCAACGTGACTGACATCCTGATTCGAGACGTACCCGACGAGGTCCTGGTCGCGATCGACGCCAAGGCCAAGCGGCTCGGACTGTCTCGAACCGTGTACCTCCGACGAGCGCTGGAACGCGAACGGTTCGAGTCGTCGGGTCCGGTGACGCTCGATGCACTGGAGCGGTTGGCGTCGCTGACTGCGGATCTCGATGATCCTGGCGTCATGTCCGACGCCTGGTCGTGACGACGATCTGGCTGATCGACAAGTCGGCGATCGGCCGGCTGCATCTCGCAGCCGACGCTGCGGCGTGGGCGGAGCGGATCGAGCGGGGACTCGTTCGCATCAGCACCGTGACGCGTCTCGAGATCGGCTTCTCCGTCCGGTCCGGCGGTGATCACCAAGCTGTGTTCGCCGAGCCTCCGATCGCTTCGATGCCGGTCGAGTACCTCACGCCGCTCATCGAGGATCGGGCCGTTGCAGTCCAGTCGGCACTCGCTGCGCGCGGGCAACACCGAGCGCCGTCGATTCCTGATCTGTTGATCGCGGCAACGGCGGAGCTGGCCGAACTCACCGTGTTGCATCTCGACAAGGACTTCGAACTGATCGCCTCGCTGACCGGCCAGCCGCTGGAGCGACTCGAACCTCGCTGACCGCCTCCCGTACGGGCGGACCGCTGGTCACGGCTGCGCGCACAATCTCGCGTCCTGCTCTGCGGCCGTCCTGAGCCGGTCAACCACGCCGTGGGGTGATGGTGCAACTCATTCCTCCGACACCAGTCCTCTGGTTCCCGTGAACTCGTGTGGGAATAGTTGCAACACGAGTTCACGAGAACGCCAGAGGGCGCCAGTTTCCGGTACGAGAACCTGGGCCACGGTCCTCCGGCACAACAGGTCCCGTACCCGGGTCTCGCGAGCCCACCTCACCAGGGGTGATGAGCGACGGAAGTGCCCCGGTGACGGTGGCTTCGAGTCAGTCTTCCTAGATCGTGACCGCCTCGATCAGCGGCTCCACGAGCACTCCCGGTTCATCTGGTGATCACGACCATCGCGCCTGCTCCATCAACGCCGCAGGTGTCGCTCTGATCGCTCCATCGCCCGATCGTCGCCGGGTCGTGGTAGCCGCCACCACCCTCGTAGGCCTGACCTTCGACGGCGACCGTCATCCCGTCGAAGTCGCGAATGGTCAACGGATTGCTGGTTGCCGAGTAGCCGTCTGGCCAGCCCGGAAGTACCCGACGAGTTCCACCCTCCACCGCCTCCGCTTCGCCGAACACACAGGAACGCTGTTCGTCGTAACGGAGCGTGAAACCCACCCCCGCCTCTTCACCGTTGCGGCCCCCGTCGCGCTGGGTGACGAGGGGGACGTCGCCAGGCGCGATCGGAGCCATTGCCGGGAAGTCGGCGCGCGACGCGTTGACGAGTTCGATATACGACGACAGGCGCACCTGGTCGCCGAACTGCTCGAGCCAGCGACGCCCATCGCCGTCGAGGAGCCGCACGTGTACATCCACAACGTTGTCGACCTCGTCGACGCCACCGCTCACGGACCTGGACGTGGCGAAAATCCGGTCGGAGACCTCGCGTAGCTCGGCTAGCGGCCACCGTGCCCCGCCGGTGACGCAGACCGGAGCGTCTCCCACAGCCTCACTGAGAGCGACGCGGTGCGCGTCGACGTCCTCGCCGACGAAGAAGTACGTCAATACACCGGTGTCGTCCAGCCACACGCCTGCGAACTCGTCGGGCACCGTGTCGAGGTACTGCCGCGCCGCGTCGGTGGCGTCTGGACTGGGCGGGAACGCGGCCGCCAGATCGGGGCAGCGAGGCTCCAACGAAGCTCGGGCCATCAGTGGTGGTGGGTCCGTCTTGCGCAGAGGTTCTGTTGTGTGAAGTGTGTGACCGTCGAAGGTGCCGACGGCCTCAATCCAGGCACCGTCGAACGCTGCGTCCACGTTGTCGCCGATGCGAACACCGAAACAGAGATCCTCGTAGGGGCACAACTCCGCCGTGCCATCGGGGTTACGGCCGACCACCCCGGTGACGACCACTTCCACAACCGATCTCGCCATGAGTTCCGTGCTCGGTGGGCCGAACGACGAGGTCGTAGGGGCCTCGGAGATGGTGTCGTCGGCAGGTGGTTTCGTTGTCGACTCCTGTGTCGGTTCCGTCGGTATCGGAGTCTCCGACGAGACGAGGGGGTCGCCACCACATGCCGCCGCCGCAAAGAGTGCCCCTGCGATGACCGACCGCCTCACCGCCCCCACCGTACACAGGCTGCATCACTCACGCCGACCGCCCCGCCCGTCACGTCCCCAACCGCTCGACCTACGCCATCGGGTCACGATCATGACGCGGTCGTGTCAGCCAGAACCCTGTCGACCAAGTAGTCGACGAACTCGTCGATGGTTCAGGAGTTGGCCAGGACAGGGCCTTCGGCTCTGGCTCGAGGGGATGGCGTCGGCGCAAGGTGGTGGGTGTGGAGCCTGACATCAGACCGCTCCTCACTGCTCTGAGGTAAGACACATGACCGAGATCAGTCCCACCACGACATCGACCGGTGCTGCGGCGAGGTCGCTCACCGGCGAGGCTCGCCCGCCCGGAGACTCGTACATCGTGGAAGTCGATCATGTCACCAAGCGGTACGGCGACAACACCGTCGTCGACGATCTCAGCTTCTCCGTCCCGCCGGGCCGGGTGACCGGCTTTCTCGGTCCGAACGGGTCCGGGAAGTCGACGACGATGAGGATCATGCTCGACCTCGCTGCCGCAACCCAGGGTCGGGCCACGATCGGGGGACGCCGCTACAAGGAGCTTGCCGAGCCGTCACGAACCGTCGGAGCGATGATCGAATCCGACGCGTTCCACCCGGGACGAAGCGGACGCAACCACCTGCGGATCCTCGCCGACGCAACCGGGATCGGCGACGCGCGCGTCGACGAGATGCTCGAAGAGGTCGGCCTCACCGGAGCTGCCGACCGCAAAGCGGGGGCGTACTCGCTCGGCATGCGCCAACGCCTCGGCCTCGCCGCCGCCCTCATGGGTGAACCACCGGTGTTGATCCTCGACGAACCCGGCAACGGCCTCGATCCCCAAGGCATCCGGACGCTTCGAGACCTGCTCCGGACGCGCGCGGCGCTCGGCGGGACCGTGTTCGTGTCGAGCCATCTCCTGTCCGAAGTGGAACACCTCGCGGACGACGTCATCGTCATCAACCAAGGCCGCCTCGTCACCCACGGTTCTCTCGCCGAACTCCAACAGTCGGCCACACTCGTGCGAACCGCAGATCACGCCCGGCTCGCAGCCGAGCTGGAACACGCCGGCGCAACGACCCGGCACCAGGACCCCGACCAGCTCATCGTGCGCGGCATGGGCATCGACGAGATCGGCGAGCGAGCCTTCACTGCCGGCATCACACTCCACGAGCTGTCACCGCATGCCGGCTCGCTCGAAGAACTCTTCCTGCACTGGACCACCCAATCACCAGGCGACGAGGACGTCGCACCATGACCATGCAACGTCTGATCAGATCCGAGCTCCGCAAGCTCACCACCACCAAGATGCCGCTGGCGTTCCTCGGCGTGCTCATCGTGATCGCCGGACTCAACGCGTTCGCCGTGACCGCCGGGACCGACATGGACGGCAGCAAGACCTTCATCTCCACCGACGCCGACCAGCAGTCACTCATGGCGTTCGCCTTCAACGCCTTCCTGGGTGCCGGACTGTTCGGGGCGATCGCCGTGGCCCGTGAATACGGCCACCACACCGTGGTGCCGACCTTCTTGGCCTCACCCGTCAGACACCGAGCCGTGTTCGCACAACTCACCGCCGTCGCGATCGGCGGCTGCCTGCTCAGCCTCATCGGTGCCGGACTCACCGTGGCCGCCGTGGCGCTCGCGCTGCCCACCACCGACTACGGCTTCCTCGTCTCGACCGCCGACGTGGTTCGAGTCCTTGCAGCCGCCGGCTTCGCCGGCGC
>JBGSII010000223.1:0-4809 GCA_041742555.1 Ilumatobacteraceae bacterium | reverse complement strand
CGAAGGTGACGGCATCGGGGAAGGCAGCGGAGAGCGCGGCGCGGTAGGGCACGGTCCGAGAACCTAGCCCTGGGCGTCGACTCCTTCGGTATCCGGATCGTCGGTGCGCAGCACCCAGGTGATCGCGACGGCGGCGAAGATCACGACCAGCGCCGCGAGCGCCAGACGGGTACCGCCGACCCGCTCGACCCACCGCTGCATCGCGCTCTGGAGATCGCGGGAGAAGTCGACCACCGGGCTGGACGAGCCGGAACTCAGCTCCTGGATCTCGACCCAGGCGTAGTACCCGACGAAGGCGCCGGCCACGATCAGCAACCCGCCCGAGATGCGGTTGATGTACGGGAGGATCCGTCGGAACCGGGTGACGATGCCGGCACGGGCGAGCGCCACGGCGATGGTCAGGATCGCCAGCGTCATGCCCATTCCGAGCCCGTAGGCCAGGAACGTCGCGACTCCGGCGCCGAAGCTGGAGCGTTCCAGGGTCGTGGAGACGATGCCGATGAAGATCGGGATCGTGCAGCTGAGCGACGCCACGGCGTAGGAGATGCCGTACAGGAACATCGACCCCAGCTCGCGACGGTTCGCGTCCAGCTGCAGCTTGGGCAGGCTGACGGTGGGCTCGAAGCCCCGCAGCATGGCGATGCCCAGCACGACGAGCCCGATGCCGTCGCCCAGCGCTGCGAGGGCTGCGGGGTGATCGTCGCGCGGATCGGGGATCACGTCGACGGTGACGCCCAGGCGGTGATAGTGGGCGACGGTCCGCGCTGACGCGCTGGAATAGTCGGTGCCCGGACGAGCCGCACCGGCAAGCACGACGACCGTTCCCGAGCACCGCTCGAGCACGGCTCGGTCCATCTCGTCGCAGCTCGGCGTGAGTTCGCGGCCGCCCTGGAGGCAGATCGCTCCCTTCCTGCTCGTCACGGTGCCGGCGTCCATCGGGCGGCGGTGAACACCACTTCGCCGGTGGCCAACCAAGACCAACGGACGCCAGTCGAGGTGGTGTCGGTGACCAGATCGAGGAGACCTCCCGACGGTGGGTCGACAGGCGAGCGGTGCTCGACCTCGGCGACGCCGCGTCGGGATCCGCTCGAGGGCAGACTCTCCTCGACGATTGCCCACTGGGCGGCGTTGTTGACGTGGCCGAGCGGATCGATGTCGACGCGGCGAAGTTCCCACAGTCGTCGATGTGCATCTGCGGGTGGATCCCAGAGCTGCAGTCGAGACGACACCCGCCTGCCAGCAGCGGCCGCACCGTAGGCCGTCAGGAAGTCATCGCCCAGGGCCGTCGGCCGACCCGATGTCGGGTCGACTCGGATCCAGAGGCTGACCGCTTCGATCGAGGCACCGCGCTCACCGATGATCGACGTTCGTCGCTCGGCCCAGCTCCGGCCGGTTCCCGAGCAGAACGTCGTCAGCGCCAGGTGCTCGTCGAGCCCGGCCGCACGTCGGACCTCGATCATCGTGCGGCGCACGACCCAACCGAACGCGTCATCGAGCTCGGCATCGGTCGCGTCGTCGGTGGCGATGTCCTGGAGGTAGCGCGCGGTCGCGTCGAGCCGGAGCCGGGCTCGCTCGTCCACGTCACCGAGCCGGACCGGTCGCGTCCGGGTGACGCTTCGTCCGACGTCAGGGCCTTCGACGAACGTGCTCGCAGGGAGTTCGGTCATGTCGGCTTCGAAGGTATCGGCCCCACCCGTCACCGTGGCGATCCGACGCGTAGGGTCGTGGGATGGCGTACGAGACGGTGAACGGGTACTGCTGGCCACAGTCGGTGGCCCCGGGGGAGCGGGTTGCGCTCCATCTGTCCTCGGCCGGCGGGCGCCCGGTGTCGGTCGAGGTCGCCCGGGTCGGAAGGAACCGCGAGGTCGTGTTCAGCGAGGACGGCATCCCCGCCGACGACCATCCGACGCCGGCCGACGCGCCGGAGCGCGGGTGCGGCTGGCCAGCTGCGTCGGAGATCGCCGTCGATGTACGTTGGCGTTCGGGTTACTACGAGGTGCTCCTCACCATCGACGTCGGCGGGCGCACTCGCACGAGTCGCGCGTTCTTCGTGGTGCGTCCCGACCTCGCCACCACGACGGCCACGATCCTCTGGGCGATCGACACCAACACCTGGCACGCCTACAACGACTTCGGTGGCCGCAACCTCTACACCGGGGCCACCCAGTCGTCGATGCTGCGACCGATGGCGCCCGGGTACCTGTACAAGCCGCCAGGCGCCGGTCAACGGGTCACGTCGATCCATCCACCGGATCACCAGTCGGCGAGCCACGTCGGCTATCTGCGGATGAACCGCCTGTCGCCGTACGGTGGATCGGCAGGCTGGCCGAACTGGAGTGGACCCTTCATCGAGTGGGCTGAGCGCGAGGGCTACTCGATCGACATCGTCACCAATGCCGACCTCGAGGAGCACCCAGAGCTGCTCGGAGCAGACTCGCCGTATTCGCTGTACTTGTCGATCGGTCACGACGAGTACTGGTCCGCGCCGATGCGCGACACCGTCGAGGGCTTCACCGCCAGAGGGGGGCACGCAGCGTTCTTTTCGGGCAACACGTCGTTCTGGCAGGTTCGGCTGGAGGATCCGACGGGCTCCGACAGATCTGGACCGGCATCGACGATGGTCGGCTACAAGGGCTTCTTCAAGCAGGACCCGGTGTTCGGCACGGACCGCCAGGCCGCGCTGACCACGATCTGGTCCGACCATCTGCTGGAGCGGCCGGAGAACCACATGACCGGCGTCAGCTTCAGCCGTGGCGGATATCACCGCATCGGCAAGCGGGCGACCAGAGGTGCCGGCGGGTACACACTGCATCGGCCGGAGCACTGGATCTTCGACGGAACGGGCCTCGACTACGGCGACGTGCTCGGTGCCTCTGCCACGATCGTCGGCTACGAGTGCGACGGCTGCGATTTCACCTACCGCGACGGGCTTCCGTATCCCACCGGCGACGACGGCACCCCGACCAACTTCGAGATCCTGGGCACGGCTCCGGCGGCACACTTCAGTCGCACCACGGCGTCACGTCCCCCGGCGCCGCACGAGCCCGCCGAGGACGAGTTCATCGCGTCGCGTTTGTTCGACACGCGCGATCCCGCGGCGGTCGAGCGGATCACCCACGGCCACGCCGTGCTCGGCACGTTCGTGACCTCGGGCGGCGGCACCGTCATCACCTCGGGTTGCACCGACTGGGTCTGGGGCCTGGCCGAACGTGATCGCGACGTCGAGCAGATCACCCGCAACATCTTCGATCGCCTCGGAGCGGTACCGACGACAGGGGTCTGACCGCGCCGTGTCGATTGCAGCAGGGGTCAGACCCCTGCTGCAATCAGGCGGTCGGGGCGAGGGCTTCGAGCAGGTTCCAGTCGAGCGTGAGCGGGCCGTCGGTGGAGACGGGCTGGATGCACACGTGATCGGCGCCCGCGTCGTAGTGGGCCTGAACACCGGCGCGGACACGGTCCTCGTCGCCCCACACGATCACGTGGTCGACGAACCGGTGGTCGCGCCGCTCGATCTCGTCCTCGGAGAAGCCGATGCGCTTCCAGTTGTTGCGGTAGTTGGGCAGGCCCGCGTACCGGTCGATCTGGATGTTCGCCGCGGCGCGCGCCGCGTCGGCGTCGGTCGACAGGATCACCTTCTGCTCGACGCACAGCAGCTTGTCCGGGCCGATCGCGGCACGGGCCTCGGCGGTGTGTTCGGGGGTGACGAAGTACGGATGCGCGCCGTCAGCTGCCGTCGCAGACAGCTCGAGCATCTTCGGGCCGAGCGCCGCCAGCAGCCGCAGCGGCTTCTCGGTGGGTGGCACCGCCATGTACGGCGACGCGTCCATCGCCTCGAGGTAGGCCCGCATCTGCGTCAGCGGCTTCGAGTAGTCGAGCTTGCGCAGCCCGGCGACCATCGGCTCGTGGCTCACGCCGAGGCCGAGCACGAAACGGCCGCCGGTCTGCTCCGCGAGCGTGTTGGCGGCCTGCATCATCGGGCCCGGGTGGCGCGAGAAGATGCTGGCGATCCCCGTCGCGAACTGCAGCGTCTCGGTCTGTGATCCCAGCCATGCCAGGTGTGCGAATGGATCCCGCCCAACCGTGTCGGGCACCCACAGCGTCGAGTAGCCGAGCGATTCGATGCGACCTGCTGCTTCGGCCGCCTGGCCGACGGCCATCGCGTCGGTGAAGTACCAGACGCCGAGATTGGTAGGGCCGGTCAGTTGATCTCGTGCGCTCATGGAGGCGAATGTACGTGCTCCTGCGCTGCAACCGTCAGTCCGGAACTGTCACACCGTGCCGGGTCAAACGTGACACTTCAGTCGGGGAGCATCGGCAGTTGGAGAACGGGATCGTCGCGCATCGTCGTCGCCCGCTGCAGGGCGGTGCGACCGAACCGGGCTCGGACGGCATCGACAACTGTGTCGAGGCGTTCGTCCTCGCAGCGTTCGAACGGGAGGACGAGTTGCACCGCATCGTGATCGGCGAGGTTGGCGATCGCCACGCCCAGCAGGCTGATCCCCTTCGACTCCACCAGCGGCCAGGCGGCGTCGAGGATGCCTGACGCAGTGGCGTGGATCACCGCCGTCGATGCTGTGGCGTCGGAAAGCGATCGTGATCGGCTCGCTCTCGTCAGGTCGTCGAACCGCAGGCGCACGGTGACGGTGCGTCCCACCCGGTCGGCGCGCCGCATACGCCCGGTCACCCGGTCGACGAGGCGCCAGAGGACGATGTCGATCTCGTCGCGCGACCGCCGCCGCCGGCCGAGTGCTTGTTGCGAACCGATCGAACCGCGGCGTCTGCCCGCCGTGACCCGGCGGGCGTCGCGGT
>JBGSII010000222.1:0-17544 GCA_041742555.1 Ilumatobacteraceae bacterium | reverse complement strand
CGGATCGACCTCGGGGGTGTTCTGCAGCACGAAGGTCGTTGCAGCGAAGACGGGCGTCATCACGGCGGCGATCATGATTCGTCCGTGATGCCGGCGAAGAGGTCGGATTCAGGCATGTCGGTGTCCACCTTTGAGTCAATGAGCTGAAAGTCTTCGTAGGGCCAGGCCTCACGCACGAGGTCGTTCGGCCAGAAGAAGAAGCTGCTGGTCGGGGCGACCTGGCTGGCATGGGCGCGCAGCGCTGCGTCCCGCGCCTCCAGAAAGTCCCCGATCGGCACGTGGGTGGTGGCCAGCTCCGGCCGATCCTTCATCCATTCCCTGGCCTCACTGAGCGGTTCGAGCAGCGGGGAGTCCGGCTCGGTCACGCTCAGTGCCAGGTACATCGCGTCGATGCGCTGCAGGTTGAAGATGCGGTCGTAGTAGAGCTTGGACACCTGCCAGGGCGCGCCCGCTTGCGGGTAGCGCGCCGGCTCGGCGGCGGCCCGGTATGCCTCGAGCGATACCTCATGGGTGCGGATGTGGTCCGGGTGGGGGTAGCCGCCCAGTTCGTCATAGGTGATGAGCACCTGCGGGCGGAACTCGCGAATGATGCGCACGAGCGGCTCCGCCGAGTACTCGAGGGGAATCTCCGCGAAGGAATTCTTCGGGACGGACTTGTCCTCGTTCATCCCGGAGTCCTCGTAGCCCAGCCAGCGATGCTGCACACCGAGGGCCTCCTGGGCACGCGTCATCTCGAGGCGGCGGAGGCCGGTCAAGTCACGTTCGGCCATGGCGTTCCCGGCCAGTTCCTCGTTCAGGATGCTGCCGCGTTCGCCGCCGGTGCAGCTCACGATCAGGACCTCGGCGCCCGCACTGACGTAGGACGCGTAGGTCGCTGCCCCCTTGCTCGACTCGTCGTCGGGGTGGGCGTGAACGGCCAGCAGTCGCAACACAACGTACTCCTCAGGAATGCCAGATAAACTTTCTTCAAGCCTAATCCTTGAGCCGAGGCTCTTCGTTCGAACCGGGAGTCAAGTCGCCAGTGCCACCCACGCCTACAGCCGACACACCAGCCGCTCCGCCCGCTGTCACGCCCGCCGGATCTCCTTCCGAGGGCACCACACTCGAGTCACGCTACGGGCGAACACCGCGCGCCCGCGCGCGGGACAAACGGTCTCTCTGGGCCCTCGGCGGAATTTTCGCCGTCGTGCTCACGGCCTGGGTGGTCTGGACCGGTCTCGACGGTGCTGCCACGGTCATCGAAGCCAACGACACCCGGCACAGCATCATCGACGAGAACAGTGTCAGCGTCACCTTCGAGGTCTCTATGCCGGTCAACAGCGCGTCGACGTGCGCGGTGCAGGCCCTCAACGAGAGCTTCACGGTGGTGGGCTGGAAGATCATCGAGCTGCCGCCATCCGCTCAGTACAACCGCTCGTTCACGGAGATCGTGCGCACCACGGAACTTCCGAATACGGGTTTGATTTACGAGTGCTGGCTGTCCTAAACTGTGATATTCGCCCTGACGATGCGTCGGGGCGTCGACTATATCTGCGGGCCGGGCGCCGACTGGCGCACTTGCGCGGCCATCGACGCGGGTTGAGCAGAACGGAGGAGATCTACCGTGAGTACTGACACAACGGTTACCTGGCTGACCCAGCAAGCGTATGACCGCCTCGCAGCGGAGCTGGACACTCTCAGTAACTTCGGTCGCGAGGACATCGCGCGAAAGATCGAGTCCGCCCGGGAAGAAGGCGACCTCAAGGAGAACGCCGGCTACCACGCGGCCAAGGACGAGCAGGGCCACATGGAGGGCCGGATCCGCCAGCTCGAGCACCTCCTCGAGAATGCCGAGATCGTCGACGGATCGATGGTGTACACCGTGGTCTACGCAGGCGACGACGAGGACGACGCTGAGCGCTACTTGATCGGCAACATGGAAGAGCAGGTCGACGGGGCGGACGTGATCAGCCCCTCGTCCCCACTCGGCCAGGCACTCGACGGCGCCGAAGCCGGTGCGACCATCACCTACGAGGCGCCCAACGGCGCACTCACCGTGACGGTGCTCCGTGTCGAGCAGCTCTGAGATCCCGGCAGGGGCCGACACCGAGCACCACGACCTCGACATCTTCGCGCCGGTGCTCCCTCCGGCCCGCTTCGTCGAGCTCGCCGACCGCGGGACGGTCATGGTGCGCGACTTCGGCGCCGGGCCCGACGCCCCCACCGTGGTGCTGCTCCACGGATGGACCGCCACTGCGGACCTCAACTGGTTCAAGTGCTACGGCTCGCTCGGCCGGCACTATCGGGTGATCGCGTTCGACCACCGCGGCCACGGCACCGGCCTGCGATCGAAGAAGCCGTTCCGTCTGGAGGACTGCGCCGACGATGCGGTCGACATCGCTGCCGCGCTCGGCGTCGAGCACTTCATCCCCGTCGGCTACTCGATGGGTGGCCCGGTCGCACAGCTGATCTGGAGGCGCCACCCCGAGCGCGTCGCCGGGCTCGTGCTCTGCGCGACGGCGCCGTTCTTCGCCGGCCGTCGCGAGAAGCGCCTCGGGATGATGGGGCTCGCCGGCCTCGCCGCGGTCGCGCGCGTGACCCCAGAGCAGACCAAGACCTGGCTCGTCGAGCAGCTGTACTTGCAACGGCGCACCGAGAAGTGGGAACCGTGGGCGATGCGGGAGACCGCCGACCACGATTGGCGAGCGATCCTCGAAGCCGGCAAGGCGATCGGGAGGTTCTCGTCGACGGAGTGGCTCGGCGAGGTGGACGTGCCGGCGTCGTCGGTGCTCACGATGCGCGATCAGGTCGTGCCGATCCGGCGGCAGGTGAAGCTCTTCGAGTTGATTCCCGACATCGAGGCGTTCCGAGTGGACGGCATGCACGACGCGGTGGTCGCAAATGCGGACCGATTCGCACCGACATTGCTGCGGGCCATCGATTCGGTCGTGCGGCGAGCATGAGAACACGAACGGCAATCCTCGGCACACTGGCACTCGGTCTGTTCGTCGGTGGCGCTGCAACGTTGCGACGACGCGTCACCCCGGTCGGTGGTCGGCGACGCCAACTGCATCGGTCCCGGCTGCGCCGCAACGGCCAGCTCGCACGGATGGGCGCCAAGGTCGGCGCGACCTACGCGACCACTGCGGCGCGCAAGACCTTCGCGTCGGTTGAGCGTCGCGAGGAGCTCGATCGCCACCGCGAGCTACGGTCGGCACAACAGGTCGCCGAGGAACTCGGCCACATGAAAGGCGCGTTGATGAAGCTCGGCCAGATGGCGAGCTACCTCGACGACGGACTGCCCGAGCCGCTCCGGCTCGCCCTGTCGCAGCTGCAGTCGGATGCTCCGCCGATGTCGGTCGACCTCGCCCTCGAGACGGTCGAGCGTGAGCTCGGGCGACCGGTCGACGAGGTGTTCGCCGAGTTCGATCCGAACCCGATCGCTGCCGCATCGATCGGCCAGGTCCACCGGGCACTGCTGCGCGACCCCGTGACCGGCGACGAACGGGCCGTGGCGGTGAAGGTCCAATATCCGGGTGTCGGTGAGGCGATCGTGGCCGATCTGAAGAACGCCGATCTGCTCGGCGCCGTGCTCCGCCAGGGGTTCGGCGGCCTCGATCCGTCCGAGATGGTCGACGAGATCAAACTGCGGATCGCCGAGGAGGTCGACTACGAACTCGAGGCGCGCAATCAGCAGGCGTTCGCCGACTACTACCGCGGTCATCCCTTCATCCGCATCCCCGAGGTGGTCCCGGAGCTGTCGACGACCCACGTGCTCACCAGCGAACTCGCCGATGGGTTCGGGTGGGCCGAGCTGATGCGACGGCCACAGGCCGACCGCGACCGCGCCGGCGAGGTGATCTTCCGCTTCGTGTTTCGCAGCCTGTACCGAATGGGGGCATTCAACGGCGACCCTCATCCCGGCAACTACCTGTTCCACGACGACGGCACCGTGACGTTCCTCGACTTCGGTCTGGTCAAGCACTTCAGTGCCGAGGAGATGCACACGTTCGGGTCGATGGTGAAGGCGGCGGCCGTCGACGGTGACCACGCGGAGTTCCGCAGGATCGTCGAGGACGCCGGAATGCTGCAGCCGGGTGCTCCGGTGTCGACCGAAGCTGTCGGTTCGTACTTCTCGCACTTCTACGACGCGGTACGAACCGACGCGGACATGACCTGGACGCGCGAGTACGCGAACTCGATCGTGCGGCACACCTTCGATCGGACCAGCCCGATCAGCCAGTACGCCACCGTGCCGCGAGCGTTCGTGTTCATCCAGCGCATCAACCTCGGCCTGTACGCATTGCTCGGCGAACTCCACGCCAGCGGCAACTACCGGCGCGTCGCCGCGGAACTGTGGCCGTTCGTCGATGGACCACCCTCGAGCGAACTCGGGCGTGCCGAGGCCTCCTGGCTCGCCTCGTCGGCGATGCCCCGCCACGCCCAGCGATGAGCGAGAGGTGCCGTATGCGCGCGTTTCGCTCATCGCAAACGGGGATGCTGGCAAGGTCAGGGTTGGGTGAGAGCTCGGATCGTTGACGTGGGTGGGCCGATTCTCGCAAGTAGCGTCGTCGCAATGCGCCGGACCCTCCCCCTGATCGTCACTGCCGCCCTGTTGTTCGCTGCCTGTTCGGGAAGCGACGACAACGCGACCGACACATCCGTCGACGACACGACCGCCACGAGCGATGCCACCGCGGACACCACCGACTCCGAGCCAACGGAGCCGACCAATCCGGACAAGCCCGACGTCGAGATCCCCGACGAGATCCCGACCGAGCTCGAGGTCACCGTGATCGAGGAAGGGACCGGCCCGGCCGCCGAGGAGGGTGACACCGTGATCGTCGACTACGTCGGGGTGCGCAGCCGTGACGGCGTCGAGTTCGACAACAGCTACGACCGGTTCGAGCCCTTCCCCGTCGTGCTCGGCCAGGGAAGTGTCATCCCCGGCTGGGATCAAGGTCTGGCGGGCGTGCAAGCAGGTGCTCGTATCCGACTCGACATCCCCAGCGACCTCGCGTACGGCGCCGAAGCTCGAGGCGACATCATCGGCGAGAACGAGGCCCTCACGTTCCTGATCGACGTGCGAGCGGTGATCCAGCCCCCGGACCCGGCCGACGCCCCGACAGAACCCGGCGTTCCCCTCTCGGAGGGCGCCACCGAGACGACCTTCACCGACCTCGTCGAGGGCGACGGCGAGGAGCTGCTCGCCGGGCAGACCGGCGTGATCAACTATGTGTTGTTCCGCGGCGACAACGGCGTGCAGCTCGAGAGCAGCTGGGAGGCCGACCCCGTGCCGGTACCCACTGCCGAAGGCAGCTTCCCGGCTTTCGTCGAAGGCCTCCCGGGTATGAAGGTCGGTGGACGCCGAGCGATCGTCGTTCCTCCCGAGGACGCGTTCGGGCCCGAAGGCAACCCGCAGCTCGGATTGCCGGCCGGTACGGACTTGATCATCGTGGTCGACCTGCTCGGCGTCTACGGCCAACCCGAGAGCTGAGGTCCGCCCGGGCGCACTGCGCTCGGCGGCGGGCTCAGACGGTTCGCAGGTCGAGCCCGATGTCGAGGACCCGAGCCGAGTGGGTGAGCTCACCCACGGCGATGTAGTCGACACCGGTTTCGGCGACAGCGCGCGCTGATTCGAGGGTGAGGCCGCCACTTGCCTCGATCCGCACTGACGGGTTCAGTTCGTCTCGGACCTTGACTGCCTCGCGCATCTCGTCGGGAGTGAAGTTGTCGATCAGCACCTCGTCGGCCCCTGCGGCAATCGCCTCGCGGAGTCCGTCGAGCGTGTCGACTTCGATCTCGACCGGGATCGTCGCGGCGAGTTCGCGCACCCGTCGGAACGCCTCGGTCACACCGCCGGCCGCCGCGACGTGGTTGTCCTTGACGAGCGCCATGTCCGACAACCCCATCCGATGATTCGAGCCCCCGCCACAGCGCACCGCGTACTTCTCGAGCGCCCGCAAGCCCGGGGTCGTCTTGCGGGTGTCACGCACGACGGCCGTCGTACCCTCCAGTGCGTCGGCCCAGCGACGTGTCGACGACGCAACTCCAGAGAGATGACACAACAGGTTGAGCGCGGTGCGCTCCGCGGTGAGGAGGAGCCGTGTGGGCGCCGTCACTTCGGCGACCTGGGTGCCCGACACGACGAAGGTTCCGTCGGACACGGCGACGTCGAAGTCGCTCGCCTCGTCGCCACACACGGTCTCGATCACGGCCGCGACGACGCGAAGCCCTGCGATCACCCCGTCCTGGCGGGCGCCGAAGGTTGCCGTGCTGCGGTGCTCGACAGGGATCGTCGCCGCCGACGTCACGTCCACTCCGCCCATCAGGTCCTCGGTGATGGCGTTCCGAACGATGCCCGCGACCTGATCGGGGTCGAGGCCACCGTCGATCAGCGCACGGCGGGTGGGCTCCGACAGCGGATGGAACACGAACATGGCGGCGAGTGTACGGCTGCCGGGTCAGGCGGTGACGACGACGGAATCGCCGTGAACCACCGCACCACCACGGAGAACCGATGCATACCAGCGGGCCCAGCCGGGCCGTTCGGCGTGGTCGATCCGATTCCAGTTCCGCCCGGTGAAGCAGTCCCCGATGTTGCTGCAGGGCGCTGCCGGGCTGGTGGTCCGGAGCACGACGTCGCCGATCGTGATCGTGAGACCGCCGCGCAGCCGTGCCCAATCGATGCCGGACACCGTGATGTTCTCCCCGATCGCGCCCGCGACGATCGGGTGTCCTTCGTCGTGCAACGCCCCGATCAGCTCGGTGCTGTACAGACAGATCGCCTGCCACGGTCGGCCGTGATGTCGACGGTTTCGCTGCACATCACCGATCACGCCGGCAGGTCCGACTTCCGCAGACTCGATCGACACTTTCGGAACACCGCCGCCGGAGGCCTGCAGCGACTCGACCAGACCAACCATCGGTTCGAACGTCTCGACGTCGCGTCGCAGTCGGGCGAGTTCGTGCAAGCGGTGCATCAGGGCATGGGCCGCCACCATCGAGTTGTCGCCGGTCGCGACAGGCCGAGTTCTCGAGTCGGCGATCGGTGAGTCGCCGGCGCCATCGAGCACGTACCCGATCAGATCGTCCGTGTGAGCGAGCGTGCGCTCGATGTCGTCGTCGCTCCATCGCGATCCGTCGAAGCCGCAGTCGTGGCAGACGAGGGTGCTCATGGTCGATCCTCGACGTGGACGGTGCCGGAGGCGTCGAGCGTGACATCGAGGTGACGAACCCAGTCAGGTCGTGGATCCGGATGGTCGGACCGGCGATGACATCCGCGGCTCTCGGTGCGGGCCGATGCGGCCGCCACCATCGCGGTGGCCACCGAGAGGATGTTCGTCGCCTCCCAGCTCCGTCGCGACGGCTCGACGCGCGCCGGTGCGTCGATCTCGCTCACCTCGCTGCCGGCAGGGCCCTTCGCCGTGCGCATCGTCCGCGAGATCGACCCGAGTGCTCCTGCCGCCGATGCGAGTGACAGCGCGTCGCGCACCACGCCGACGTGGCGCGACATCACCGCTCGAACCTCGCGGAGCCGTGCAGGGTCGAGCAGTTGGTGACCGAGCGGGTCGTCGATGTCGACATCGACGCGCACACGGTCGGGGACCTCCCAGGCCAGGTCCCGGCCGACCCACGTGCCGGACACGACCGACTCGGTGAGGCTGTTCGATGCCAGACGATTCGCCCCATGCACGCCGGTCGCCGACACCTCGCCGACTGCGTACAGACCGCGCAGCGACGTACGACCGTCGAGGCCGGCACGGATTCCGCCGCACGCATAGTGCGCGGCCGGCGCCACCGGGATCCGATCGACAGCGGGGTCGAGGCCGATGTCGCGACACGCCTCGGTGATCGACGGAAAGCGTTCGTAGAAGCGCTCACCCATGTGCGTCGCGTCGAGAAACACGTGGTCGTCGACGCCGCCGGGCGCTTCGGCCATCCTGCGGCTGATGGCTGCCGCAACGACATCGCGAGGCGCCAGGTCCTCGAGCGGATGGACGCCGGCCATCACGCGCTCACCTGCTGCGTCGTAGAGCACCGCCCCCTCGCCACGCACCGCTTCGGAGACGAGTGCCTGCTGGCCCAGCGCGTCGGGGCCTCGCCACATCACCGTGGGATGGAACTGGACGAACTCGAGGTCCGTGACCGCGAGCCCGGCCCGCAACGCCATCGCGATCCCGTCGCCGGTGACCGCTGCGGGATTGGACGTCGACGCAAAGACCTGTCCGTACCCGCCCGACGCGATCACGACCGCTCGCGCCGTCACGATGCCGACCGAGACGAGGATGCCGTGCTCGTCGGTCTTGCCGATCCGGACACCGACGGCCTGACGTTCGCCGTCGGCGGCTGTACCCATCACGAGGTCGAGCGCGAAGGCGTGCCCCATCACCTCGACGCCGGCACCGATCGCCGACTCGTCGAGCGTCCGCTGCACCTCGGCACCCGAGCGGTCGCCGCCGGAGTGCACGATCCGATTGTGGCTGTGGCCACCCTCGCGGGTCAGCGCAATGTCGGTGCCGCCCTGCTCTGGATCGAACGCCGCACCCAACCTCATGAGGTAGCGGATCGACTTCGGCGCCTCGGCGACGAGCTGGCGCACGACCTCCTCGTCACACAGGCCAGCGCCTGCTTCGATCGTGTCGCGAACATGATCCTCGAGCGTGTCGCTCGGATGGAGTACTCCGGCGAGCCCGCCCTGGGCCCATTGGGTCGAACCGGCCGAAAGGATGTCCTTGGTGACCACCAACACGCTGCGCACCGGCCGGGCCGCCAACGCTGCCGACAGCCCCGCTGCCCCGGATCCGAGCACCACGACGTCGACGTCACGCTCCCATGTCGCCGGCGGAGCCGCCAACCTCCGCGGAAGACTCATCGCCCCAGCGCACCCTGTCTTTCCGGACCCGACCCCGAAGGACAGGGTCGTTGCACGAGCCTGGACATGTCACTCGCCCGTGGAGGAGGGGGTGCCGATGGCGATCATGCGCTCGACGGATCGACGAGCTCGGTCGGCGATCTCACGATCGACGAACACCTCGTCGGTTCCGTCGCGCAGCGACCGGAGGAGCTTGGCCGGGGTGATCATCTTCATGTACTTGCACACCGCAGCCCGATTGACAGGGATGAACTCGGTCACCGAGTTCACCTTCTCGAGCTGGTGGATCATGCCCGTCTCGGTCGCGACGAGCACCTTGGCCGCCCTCGTCGCCCGGGCGGCGTCGACCATGCCGCCAGTGGACAGGATCTTCGTGCTGGTCTGGGGCACCACTCCCGAGGACACGAGGTACATCGCGCTCGTCGCGCATCCGCACTCGGGATGGACGAACAGTTCGGCCTCGGGCTCGGCCGCGACCTGCGCCTTGAGATCGGCGCCGTTGATGCCGGCATGTACGTGGCACTCACCCAACCAGATGTGCATGTTGTCGCGACCGGTCATCCGCTGGACGTGTGCGCCGAGGAACTGATCGGGGCAGAACAGGATCTCGGTGTCGGCGGGGATCGACTCGACCACCTCCACCGCATTCGACGAAGTACAACAGATGTCCGTCTCCGCCTTGACCTCCGCCGTCGTGTTCACGTAGCTGACCACCACGGCACCCGGATGTTCAGCCTTCCAAGCACGCAACTGACGAGCATCGATCGTCTCGGCAAGGCTGCACCCCGCGGCGGCGTCGGGGATCAGCACCGTCTTGTCGAACGCGAGGATCTTGGCCGACTCCGCCATGAAGTGGACACCGCAGAACACGATCGTCGACTCCTCGACCGCTGCTGCCACACGCGACAGCGCCAGCGAGTCGCCGACATGGTGGGCAATGTCCTGGATCTCGGGAATCTGGTAGTTGTGCGCCAGGATCACGGCATCTCGCTCCCTGGCGAGCGCCAACACTTGTTGTTGCCAATCGCTCGGCAGCACCTCGACGTTCACGGCCGTATCGGTCACCTCCCCAGCGTAGGCGTCCCGGGTTCGGCTCGGACGAGCGGTTGGTGCGCGGCTTGACTGGTGCGATGTCACGAGTCTCCTCCACTGCCGTCGCCGCTCTGTTCACGTCAGCGGGAGTGATGCACTTCGTCAAGCCCGACTTCTTCGAGGCGATCGTGCCCGACTGGTTCCCGGATGCGAAGCTCGCCAACCAGGTCAGCGGCGCTGCCGAGATCGTGTTGGGGCTCGGCATGTTGGCACCGCAGACGAGACGGGCATCGGCGCTGGGCTTGCTCGCACTCACAGCGGTCGTGTTCCCCGCGAACATCGACATGGCGATCAACAAGGTGGAGGTCAAGGCCGATGATGGGAAGATGACCCGTCGCGTCGGAGCGGCCAAGGGCCCGCAGAACTGGATCCGGCTCCCGATGCAGTTCCCGCTCGCTTGGTGGCTGTGGCGAGAGGCCCGCGGCGCGGGCTGACACGACGTCACCGACCAGCGTCCCCGCACGGGGGGACTACCGTCACCGCATGTCCAACAACGTCGTGCACTTCGCGATTCATGCCGATGACGTCGAACGCGCTCGCCGCTTCTACGAGGCGGTCTTCGGATGGCGCTTCGAAGCGTGGGGACCGCCAGGGTTCTACAACGTCGACACCGGATCGGACGAGCGCCCTGGCATCCACGGAGCGCTACACGCCCGCGCCGAACCGCTCACCGGGACGGGGATACGCGGCTTCACGTGCACGGTCGCAGTCGATGACCTCGGCGAGATCCGCGAGCGGGTCCTTGCGAACGGAGGGTCCGTTCACTACGAGGAAATGGTGATTCCCACCGTCGGCAGACACATCGAGTTCCTCGACACCGAGGGCAACGCCTTCGCCGCGATGGTGTACGAGCGACCGATGTTCGGCGCCTAGCTGCACCATGCACCACAAGGGGCGACAGCGGGGAGCGCCCTCGATCGGGTCGTTCGGCGTTCTACGGTGAACGCGATGGAAACGATCATCGATCGGGTCGCCGCCCTCGCGGGTCGGTACGAGGGTTCAGGCCACGGAGCCGAGAGCGGGCCGTTCAACGCATCGCTCGAGATCACCTCGCTTCTCGGCGGCATGGGTGCCACGATCGACTACACGGCGACGGCGACGGACGGCACCCAGCTCCACGACGAGCACACCGTCCTCGCGTTCGACATGTGGTCGGGTGAGGCGACGCTCTACGTGCTGTGCGCCGAGCTGAGCGGAGTGGGTCAGCTCGTGCAGGTCGGTGCGTCGACGTTCGCCAACGGACAGGGCATCGATGGCTTCGATCTGCAGATCGAGATCGTGCTGGACGACGTGCTGCAGTACGTCTGGTCGTTCGGCGAACCGGGTGAGCCGTTGACCGAGCAGTCGCGGGCAACGTTCCCGCTTCGCTGAGCACCCTGCGCGGGGAACGCCGATCGGACGTTCGCCCCTGACGCTGGAGTGCGGCCGAGCGCACCATGGAGACAGAGGTTCTCCTTCCCGGACCGAACGAGGAGGTGCGAGCGGTGGCGAGGTATCTGCGTGGCGGCGTCCCGGCACTCTTCGTGCTCGTGTTCGCGGGCTGCGGTGGAACGACCGGGGACCCGACGGTCGACGGGCCGGCGCCGAGCGAGATGTGCATCGCCCCGGAGGTGCCGGTGGTGGCCACCTACGACCTGGTCACCGGGGATCACCAGTGGCACGTCTGCGGGGATCCCGAACCGTGGTACTCCCTCCAGGCGGCCACCGACACCAGCATCTACGTCGGCGCTTCGTTCGAGTTCGCGCCGCCGATCGTGATCGCCCTCGATGCTGCGACAGGCGTCGAGCAGTGGCGCGGCGACCTCGCCCGCATGGACGAGGAACTCCCCGACGACGCAGCACGACCGATCGCTGATCCACCGACGATCGACGGGGTCGCTCTGACCGGCGGCCAGGATGACCCGCTCGTGGCAACCGACGCCGCAACGCGCGCCGAGCTGTGGCGCAACGACGACCACCTCGTCTACGACGACGTGTGGGCGGTCGGAGATGGCGCGGTGTACATGAACCACCAGACCGCCACCGGGTCGGTCGTGGTGGCCTACGAGTTGTCCACCGGCGACGTTCGCTGGGAACGGTCGCTCGGCGACGAGGCGTACCCGTGGTGGGTCGCTGGCGGGCACGTTTTCTCCTCGTGGTCCAATGTCGCGTCGATGTCGACGATCGACGGCTCGGTGTTCTGGGTCACGGACTACCCGCAGACCGAGACAGGATTCCCCGCTCCGCGAGGTGTGGTCACGAACGACTCGTCGGTGGTCGTGTCGTTCGCGTCCCAGTTCGGGAGTGGAGACTGAGGTGATCACCGTGTGGACTCGACAGCTCGCCGTGATCTCGCTGGTCGTGGCAGCATCGGTGGGCTGTGCGGGGTCCGACGTCACCGGGCGCACCGAGTCGGAGTCCGTGGTGGCGAGTTCGGTGCCGCAACCGCCGTCGATCACGTTCACCGCGCGGGAGAAGGCGCCTCGAGCGTTCGCAGCGAAGGACGCTGTCGAATGCCTCCGCACGGAAGGCCTCTCCGTTGCCCTGCCTCCTCAAGTCCTCGCTGCCCTACCGTCAGAAGCTGGCGGCACCGACGACGTGAGACCCGGCAGCCAGCCGTTCGATCCGACGGTGTCCGGTCCGGCATGGAACCGGTGTATCGAGGAGATGACCGCCTACCTGGGGGTTTCGCCGGCGAGCCCCGAACCGGTGGCGACGGTGCTGGCGCGTCAGACCTGCATGGCCGATCAGGGCTTCATCGAAGCGTTCCTGCCCGGCGAGACCGACAGCACCCAGTATGGGCAGGCACAAGCATTCTGTGCGGGAGGCGCATCGTCGGGTGCTGGGCTCCTCATCTGTGACGCGTTCCGCGTCGGGGCGGACGGCACGATGGAGACCGATCCCGTCCGCGCCGACTTCGAGCAGCTCATCACGGTCGACGGAACGGCTCCGCCGACGTCCAGCGTCGCACGCCCGTTCGTCGTCACGATTCGTCCGTACGAACTGACCATGCCGCGGACGCTGTACGGGTTCACGGTCGTCGACGGCAGTTCGTTCGTTCGAGCATTCAGGGTCGACGGGGGCTCGATCGACCCGGCCTCCGTGCGGTCCGCGCCGCCGACCGGACCGGACGTGGCCGTGTCCGCGGAGTCCGACGGGTCCACGGCGACGTTCCGCTACGACAGCCTGGTGCCCGCCACCGAGTCGATCGTGTTCCCCGAGGCGACGTTCGAGGTCTTGCCGTCGGCACCGGGACGGGTGGTGATCACCTTCAGCGGTTACGAGCAGTCCATCACGTTCGACGTCGAGGGCGAACAACGGAGTGTCCGGATCTTCTGCACCTCGAGGTTCGACGCACCCGTCGCGTGGTCCGACGCCACCTGACGATTGCCCGCCGAGCCGTACGTCGTCACGTGAGCACCCGTCCGGCTGCGGACACGACCGTCTCGCCGAATCGTCTGCCGGGCTGACGGCTCAGTCGTTCGATCGGGCCGCTGACCGACACCGCTGCGACGATCGAGCCATCCGATGCCACGATCGGTGCGCTGACCGACGCCACGCCCGCCTCTCGTTCGCCGACGCTCTCGATCCATCCGTGGCGTCCCTTCTCGCCGGACAGAACACGGCCAGCCGATCCGACGTCGAGCGGGAACAGTGCCCCCTGCGGAACGATCCAGCGCAGACCGTGCGGCGACTCGAGAGACAGCACACAGCGGCGGAGCTGGCCTTCGCGGACGAAGAGCTGCACGCTCTCGCCGGTCTCGACACGGAGTTCCTCGAGCACGGGCTGGGCGAGGTCGACGAGCGAGAAGCGCTCAGCGGCGGCCCGACCGAGCGGGACGAGCCCGTGACCGAGATCGAACCGGCCGTCGCCATCGCGGCGCAGCAGACCATGGGCCTCGAGCGCCGTGGCGAGACGATGCGCCGTCGCTCGTGGGAGCCTGGTCTCGGCCTGGAGTTCGGCGAGGGTCCGAGGGGCCTCGGCCACAGATCGGATCAACGACATGGCCTTGTCGAGCACGCCGACGTCCGTTACAGTGTCCACATCGCAAGAATCTAATCTCATATTGTGGGAACTGCAAGAAACGAGAGGCGACGACGATGGGCAAGACACTGCCGGAGAAGGTGTGGGAGCGACATCTGGTGCACTCGGCGCCGAACGAGCCGGACCTGCTCTACATCGATCTCCATCTCGTCCACGAGGTCACGAGTCCGCAAGCGTTCGACGGGCTGCGCTTGAGCGGCCGCACGGTTCGTCGACCCGACCTGACGATCGCCACCGAGGACCACAACGTCCCGACGGCGAACATCGATCAACCGATCGAGGATCCGATCTCGGCCAAACAGATCGACACGCTCCGCGCGAACACCGCCGAGTTCGGCATCACGAACTTTCCGATGGGCGACCCGGGACAGGGCATCGTCCACGTGATCGGTCCGGAGCAGGGTCGCACGCTGCCCGGCATGACCATCGTGTGCGGCGACTCACACACCGCGACCCACGGCGCGTTCGGGGCACTGGCGTTCGGCATCGGCACCAGCGAGGTCGAGCACGTGCTCGCCACCCAAACCCTGCCGCAACAGCGCCCCAAGTGGATGTCGGTCACCGTGGACGGAGAACTCCAGCCGGGTGTCACCGCCAAGGACGTGATCCTCGCGATCCTCGGCGAGATCGGCACGGGTGGCGGCATCGGTCACGTGATCGAGTACCGCGGATCGGCAATTCGAGCGCTGTCGATGGAAGGCCGAATGACGGTGTGCAACATGTCGATCGAAGCGGGCGCCAAAGCCGGCCTGATCGCACCGGACGAGACGACGATCGAGTACCTCCGCGGACGGGAGCACGCACCGACCGGGGCAGCGTGGGACGCGGCGCTCGCGGACTGGACGACCTTGTACAGCGATGACGACGCCGTCTGGGACAAAGAAGTCGTCCTCGACGCGTCGGCGATCCGCCCGCACGTCACGTGGGGCACGAACCCCGGGCAGGTTGCCCCGATCGACGCCGCGGTGCCGTCCCCCGACGACTACGACAACCCGACCACACGGGAGACCGTCGCCCGCGCGCTCGAGTACATGGGTCTCGAGCCGGGCACGCCGCTGCGGGACATCGCCGTCGACACCGTGTTCATCGGCTCGTGCACGAACAGCCGGATCGAGGACCTGCGCGCCGCCGCCGAGGTGATGCAGGGACGCACGGTCACCGTGCCGCGCGTGATGGTCGTGCCGGGAAGTCACGCGGTGAAGGCCCAAGCGATCGCCGAAGGGCTCGACCAGGTCTTCATCGCTGCAGGTGCCGACTGGCGCGAGCCGGGCTGTTCGATGTGCCTGGCCATGAATCCCGACAAGCTGGCGCCGGGAGAGCGCGCGGCCAGCACGAGCAACCGCAACTTCGAAGGTCGTCAGGGTCGTGGTGGACGCACCCACCTCGTCTCGCCGGGCGTGGCTGCGGCGACGGCAGTCAAGGGCACGTTCTGTACGCCTGCCGATCTGGAAGGAGTCACGTCATGAAGGCGGTACGCGTCATCACCGGGACCGGGATCCCGCTCAAGCGCTCCGACGTCGACACCGACCAGATCATCCCGGCGGACTGGCTCAAGCGCGTCGAGCGCACCGGGTTCGACAAGGGGCTCTTCTCCACGTGGCGCGACGACCGTGACTTCGTGCTCAACGACGAACGCTACGCACAGGCGAACATCCTGGTTGCCGGGCCGGCCTTCGGGGTCGGCTCGTCGCGGGAGCACGCCGTGTGGGCGATCCAGCAGTACGGCTTCGATGCCGTCATCGCACCGAGTTTCTCGGACATCTTCCGCAACAACTGCACCAAGAACGGCCTGGTGCCCGTGGTGGTCTCCGAGTCGACCGTCGAAGCGATCTGGGCCGCGATCGAAGCCGACGCCGACACGCAGATCGTCGTCGACATGGAGCAACTCAAACTCGAGGTACCATCGGTTGGGGTCGTCGAGAGTTTCCCGATCGATCCGCAGACCCAGCACCGGTTCCTCAACGGACTCGACGACGTCGGCATCACCCTCACCCACGCTGATGCGATAGACACCTACGAGGCCAGCCGCCCCGCGTGGCTCCCGTGAGCAACTGACCAACCCCGGAGCGGGGCGATCAGACCGGATCGACGACGATATTCGTCTGGGTTTTGTCAAGAAGTTCCACTTTTCGTGACAGGAGATGCCGACCAACGGACGGTCAGCTACCGGCGAACCAGTCCGTCATTCGACGGCCTCCGCCCCTCTCACAATGAGCACCATCATCTCGACTCCCTTCACTCGTTCACCCGAGTTGCTGAGCACGGTGGGACTATCGGCCGACCTGGTACGACTCGCGCTCGACCAGCTCTCCCAAGCGGTGTTCCTCTACCGGCCGGCATTCGACGGTGACCGCATCGTCGATCTCGAGATCATCTACTGCAACCGCACCGCACTTTCGTTGCCCCTCAACAAAGGCATCGTGCCCGGTGCCTGGGCGAGCGATGTGTTCATCGACAACCATGTTGCGCTCGATGCCGCGCAGCTGGCGTGGGAAGGCGACGCACCGGCGAAGTACGTCATCGTGCGCCAAGGCGTGGTCGACGGGAGCTTCGCCACCGTCCGCTTCGAGATCACCACCGGACGAGCGGGCGACCTGCTCCTGCAGACCTCGCAGGACTTCACCGTCGACGACCAACTCGCCCAGAGCGAGGCCCGCCTGCACTCGATCGTGCAGTCACTCGACGAAGCAATCGTGCTCTTCGAACCGATCTTCGACGACGACCTCGACCTCATCGACGCACGCACGGTGTACCGCAACGAACGAGCCGAATCGCTCGAAACGTTCTTCGCCACATTTCGGAGCGGGGCGACGATCTCGCCGACTCTTGCCGAACTCCGCGAGGTCTGGCAGTCGAACACCTCCTTGGTGCGCACGATCGACAATCTCGACGGCGCCGACGCGAGCCTGCCACCGATCGTCATCGAGATCCGACTCACGAAGATCGACCAACTCTTCGTACAAATGGTCAGCGACGACACCACCCGCCAACTCGCCGCCCGAGCCGAAGTCGATGCCAATCACCGACTCGCCATCACGCTCGATGCCGTCGGCGAAGCCGTCGGCATCTTCGATCCGGTGCACGACGACGCCGGCAACATCGTCGACTTCGTCCTGCGCATCGCCAACACGGCGCTGGCAGCGGTGCTCGACGTCGGTCAGTACTCCAGCCAGGTCCCGGTCCTGGGCGGAGATCCGATTGCGGCGGGTATCCGAGCCCTCGAGCATCCCGGCGAACCGGTCACGATGACCATCTCGCTCGCCGAATTCGCCGATGCGACTTCGTGGCGGGTCAGCATCGTGGCGGTCGGCGGTCAGGTGGTACTGGTGGCCGCCGACATCACCGAGATCCAAGATGCGCTCGCTCGGGTCACCACGTCGTAGAACAGAAGCATCGACTCGCCGACCTGCCGTTCGGCAAAGTCGACGGTTCCTCCACTGCCTTCGATTTGATGCAGCTCCTGTTCACGATAGAGTTGCCCCGAACCTTCGGCGCTGGAATACGATTGCTCGCTCAATCCGGCAACGAATGCATGCTTCACAGAGAGCGTGCGTGCCGCTTCCGCCGCGAGAAT
>JBGSII010000221.1:0-15658 GCA_041742555.1 Ilumatobacteraceae bacterium | reverse complement strand
AAACGACGTGAAATCAGCCAACCCACGCTCCGACAACGTCTTCGAAATCGCCGCCGTCAACGTCGTCTTCCCATGGTCAATATGACCCATCGTCCCAATATTCACATGCGGCTTATTACGCTCGAACTTCTGCTTACTCATTGCTGTCCTCTGACTCCTGAGGTGATATCCGTTGCTGGATGTGATGTCTGACTGTGGTAGCGGCGATCGGACTTGAACCGATGACCTTCCGATTATGAGCCGGATGCTCTGACCAACTGAGCTACGCCGCCAGGGGTTTGGCTCGCGACCGGACGGTTGCCCGACCACATGGTCGAGCCCTCTGTGGGAATCGAACCCACGACACCAGCCTTACCATGGCTGTGCTCTGCCGACTGAGCTAAGAGGGCGTTCTCTGACGGGTGCGAGCACCGTTTGTGGCGGTACCCGAGGCACCCTTCGGGACGCGGCGCTGCCGCGGACCAGCAGACGAGTGTACCGCTCGCGATCGGACAACCACCGCGGAGTTCGCGGTGAACGCGGTACTCTGCCACGTCGTGCCGACTCGCCCCGCTGCCACGGTTCGCCTCGCCACCCTCGAAGACGCCGCAGCGATCATGGCCATCTACAACGTGGAGGTCGACAAGCACACCAGCACGTTCGATCTCGTCCCCCGGACGTTGGCGCAACAGCGACGCTGGATCGCCGAGCGATCGGGTGCGTTCGCCGCAGTGGTCGCGACGATCGACGACGAGGTCGTCGGCTTCGCCTCACTGTCGCCCTACAAGGAGCGTGCGGCATATCGAACCACGGTGGAGGACTCCGTGTACGTGTCGCGAGACCATCCACGCTTGGGGATCGGTCGTCTGCTGATGGAGCACGTGATGGGCATTGCCGCCGAGTCGGGATTCCACTCGATCATGGCGCGCATCGAGGCGACCGGAACCGCGTCACGAGCCCTTCACGAGGCCTGCGGCTTCGAACTGATCGGCGTCGAGCGAGAAGTCGGTCGAAAGTTCAACCGGTGGCTCGATGTCGCCGTCATGCAACTGATGCTCTGACCGCGACGCGAGTTCGCTCGAACTCGCGCGTGTGGTGGGCCGGGAAGGATTCGAACCTTCGAAGGCAGTGCCGGCAGATTTACAGTCTGCTCCCTTTGGCCGCTCGGGCACCGACCCATGACTTGTGTGTGCGTACCTCGTTCGAGCGATGAACGGGGCGGCCTGAGCGTACAGGTCGCCGGCCCGAGCGCCACGTCGAATCGTCCTGGTTGGCTACCCTTGACCACATGCCAACGTTCGATGTCGTGTCCGAAGTCGATGCCCAAGAAGTGCGCAACGCCGTCGATCAGGCTCAGCGGGAGATCGCCACGCGGTTCGATTTCAAGAACACGAACTCCTCGATCGAACAGAACGAGATGGTGATCACCCTGCACACGGTGAGCCGCGATCGTCTCGACGCGCTCCGCACCGTGCTCGAGGAGAAGTTGGTCAAGCGTGGGGTGTCGCTGCGCGGCGTCGACTATGGAGACGTCCAGGACGCCACCCAGAACACGGTGCGTCAGGTGGTCACGATCAAGGTCGGCATCTCCTCGGACAAGGCCAAGGAGATCAACAAGCTGATCAAGGAGAAGGCCGCCAAAGGTACGTCGAGCCAGACTCAGGGCGATTCGATCAGAGTCTCGGCCAAGAAGCGCGACGCCCTGCAGGAGGTCATCGCCATGCTGAAGGCCGAGGACGTCGGCATTCCGCTGCAATTCCAGAACTTCCGAGACTGACCTCGCCCCGGAGACGACACACTCCGAGCTCAGCCGGCCTGACCGAACAGCGTGTCGAAGGTCGCTTCCGTTGCGGTCGCCGCCATCTGCGCAGCCGTCGCCGATGGCAGTGCCGCGACATCGAGCGCGATCGGTGACGCCGCGACGAACGGCCACGCTTCTTCGAAGTTCGCCTCACCGCCACCGGCGAACACCACGGCCTCCATCGTGGCGAGTTCGGCCGTCCGCCAACCGATCAGCTCGCGTGCGACGCCGGGCCGAGCGGCGGCGTCGAACCCGGAACCGGGGTCACACGACACCAGCTGGAGCGTCCCGTCGGGGAGGACCTCGAACGAGCTGGCAAACGCTGCCGGAACCGCAGCCGACCACGATGTGAGCGCAGAACGCAGCACCTCGGTCTGTTCCACTCCTGCGCCGGCAAACGTCGCAGCGACACAGGGCGTGTCCCCTCGTTCGGTGGCGGTCAGCGCGCTCTCGACGACCGCCTCGCTGGCGTCGTACGCCGAGCGCGAGTCGAGGTATCCGGCAAACACCAGGAACCAGAAGGAGCGATCCATCGCGACCGGAGCCGCCGTGACGACGTCGCCGTCGCGTGTCGTCGGTCCTGGCGCGAGCGCCGGGACCTCATCGCCGAGGATGCCTGGTCCCCCGCTGCCGAGACCGGCGAGTGGATTTCCTCCCTCGGGCGTCTGAAGGGCGGCGTCGAACTCGGCGTACACCTGTGGCGCGAGCATCCTGTAGCCGATGACCGGGGGCACCGTGTCCGCGACCTCGGCGGGAACGGACGGCACCGATGCGGCGAACTCGGAGTCCTGCTGTACGACTCGCGCTTGTCGGAGCACCTCGGCGTAGGTTGTCGCGGCAGCGTCGAGCCCCCGCCGGGATTGTTCGCTCGACCATCCGAACTGCTGGTCGAGCGAGGCCACTGCCATCTCCTGAACGAGGACAGCGTCGAGCGATGGGCCAGCAGCACCGGCGTCGTGATACACCTGCGAGTCACGCGTTGTGTACAGCGCGTCCTGCCACCCCGAGAGCTGCATCGCGAGGGTCGTGTCGTCGACGGTGCCGCTCGCAAGTCCCAGAGCCCGCCACTGGGACAACTCCTCGGGCGACACCGACGCGAACTCGGTCTGCAGCCGTGTCGCGAACTCGTCGGTCGATTCGGCGATGATCGACAGCGGCTCGGCGAACTCGACCTCGCTCGCTGCCTCGACGGCCTCCGCGTACGGCACGGTGGTGTCGTCCCACTCCCTTGGGAACAGGTAGTCCTGCCCGAACACGACGCCAGCGACGACGATCGCACCCAACACGACGAACGTCGCGACGAGCTTGACGGCGCCGCGCCGCTTCTGTCGACGTGGTTTCGGGGTCGGCGCTGGGGCGACAGAGGCCGGATCGAACGAGAACGGTGTCGGAGCTGCGGGCTGCGACGCTGGAATCACCAACGATGGGAGGAGCGGCGCAGCCGGCGCGACGGCAGTTGCCTCGCGGATCTCCGGCAACACACCGCTGGCAGGTTCGGACGCCGGGACCGCAGCGTCATCGATCCTTTCGGGACCCGAGGTGACGTCGCCGATCGCGGGAACGACGACGGCGGGCGGCGACGTGCGGATCGTGGGCGGCTCGTCGAGCGCTGACGGCGGCATCGGCACAGCGGAGGGGGTCTGGGCCTCGACCGACGGAGTCGACATCGAGGACGGGGCGGTGAACGTTTCCGAGGACGGGGTCGTGAGCGGCGCAGTCGACGGCGCCGATGGGAACGCCGTCCGCGCCTCGAGGCCTGTCGACTCGAAGCGGTCCCCTGCGACTGACTGGTCAGCGGTGCCATCCTCGACCAGATCGAGCGAGAGCGGTTCCAGGGTGATCGGAATCTCGGAGGACACATCGATGGCACCACGCGCCGTGTCGTCGACAACGCCCGGTCGGTCCGGCGACTCGACGACAGAATCCCACGACAGGGCGGGGATGCGTTTGGTGCGTGCACCGTCCGGCAGAACCATGCAGCGTCATCGGCACGTCGGATGACGCGCTTGAGGCGTCATTCGGTCAGCGGTCAGTCCTCGGCGTTCGCTGCGGCCTTGGCCTGCAGCTCATCGACGATCGACGCGTCGGCGAGCGTGGTGGTGTCACCGATGTTGCGACCCTCGGCGACGTCGCGGAGCAGCCGACGCATGATCTTGCCCGATCGCGTCTTGGGGAGGTCCGGGGTGATGTAGATCTGCTTGGGCTTGGCGATCGCTCCGATCTCGGCAGCGACATGGGAGCGCAGCACCTCGGCATCGACGTCTTGGCCCCCACGAAGGATCACGTAGGCGATGATCGCCTGACCGGTCGTCGCATCGGTCGCGCCGACGACTGCTGCCTCGGCGACGGCCGGATGTGACACCAGGGCGGACTCGACCTCGGTGGTCGAGATGCGGTGACCGGAGATGTTCATCACGTCGTCGACGCGTCCGAGGAGCCAGAGGTAGCCCTCGTCGTCGAGTTTCGCTCCGTCGCCCGCGAAGTAGCGGCCTTCGAAACGTGACCAGTACGTCTCGCGAAAGCGCTCGGGATCCCCCCAGATCCCTCTCAGCATCCCAGGCCACGGGCGCGTGAGTGTCAGATAGCCCCCGCCGACCTCCACTCGGTTCGCGTCGTCGTCGATCACCTCGGCAGTGACCCCGGGCAGAGGGAACGTCGCAGAGCCGGGCTTCGTCGTCGTGGCGCCTGGCAGCGGGCTGATCATGATGCCGCCGGTCTCGGTCTGCCACCAGGTGTCGACGATCGGGCATCGCCCTGCACCGATGTGCTCGTGGTACCACATCCACGCTTCGGGGTTGATCGGCTCGCCGACCGATCCCAGGAGACGCAACGACGAGAGGTCGTGCTTGGCGGGCTCGCCCGCTCCCCACTTCATGAACGTGCGGATCGCCGTGGGTGCGGTGTAGAAGATCGTCACCCCGTACTTCTCGATGATCTCCCAGAATCGGTCGTTGCCGGGGTGGTTGGGAACGCCCTCGTACATCACCTGGGTCGCGCCGTTGGAGAGCGGTCCGTAGACGATGTAGCTGTGGCCGGTGATCCACCCGACATCGGCAGTACACCAGAACACGTCCGAGTCCGGGTGCAGGTCGAACACGTACTTGTGGGTGTAGGTGACCTGGGTCAGGTATCCGCCCGAGGTGTGCATGATGCCCTTGGGTTTGCCGGTGGTGCCGCTGGTGTAGAGCAGGAAGAGCAGCTGCTCGGAATCCATCGGCTCGGCGGGACAGTCAGCGGACGCGCCGTCCATCAATTCGTGGTACCAGTGATCGCGACCGTCGACCATGTCGACGTCGTTTCCACCGCGCTTGACGACCACGACGTGCTCGATGGTCGGCGTCTGCGCGCACGCCTCGTCGGCGGCGGGCTTGAGCGGAAACACCTCGCCGCGCCGGTAGCCGCCGTCGGCCGTGATCAGGACCTTGGCTTCGGCGTCGTTGATTCGGTCGGCGAGCGATTGGGACGAGAAGCCGCCGAAGACCACGCTGTGAGCGGCCCCGATACGTGCACACGCCAGCATGGCGACCGCAGCCTCCGGCACCATCGGGAGGTAGATGTTGACCCGGTCGCCGCGGTCGACGCCGAGGCTCTTCAGGACGTTTGCGAACCGGCTGACCTCGTCGAGGAGTTGCCCATAGGAGATCGTGCGAGTGTCACCGGGCTCGCCCTCCCAGTGGATCGCGATCTTGTCGCCCCTTCCACCGAGCACGTGACGGTCGAGGCAGTTGTATGCGACGTTGAGTTGTCCGCCGACGAACCACTTGGCGTCCGGCAGGTCCCAATCGAGGATCGTGTGCCACGGCTGCGCCCAGTCGACGAGGCCCGAGGCCTGGCGGGCCCAGAAGGACTCGTCGTCCTCGGCAGCCTGGTCGTAGAGGAACGTCCCGGTGACGAGCGAATTGGCCTTGAACTCCTCCGAGGGCGGGAACTTGCGGTTCTCGGCGCTCAGCGCATCGATCGTGTCGTGGTGCTCGCCGGGGCCCTCGTCAGTCATGCGTGCGATCGTAGATCACCGGCCCGCCGCTCTGTCTCGGCGGATCGTCGACCGTGCACATGACCGTTGACGGCAGGATCCCGTTGTTCGATCAGGTTGCGAGGCCGATGGGGCAACTGACACCGGTGCCCCCGACGCCGCAGTAGCCGTTGGGGTTCTTGGCGAGGTACTGCTGGTGGTACGGCTCGGCGTAGAAGAACCCGGTCTCGAGGTCGAGCGGCAGGACCTCGCTCGTGATCTCGCCGAAGCCCGCCGCCGACAGGCGTTGTTGGAACAGCCGGCGTGAGGCGTCGATCACGGGCTCCTGCGACGGGTCGGTGACGAAGACCGCTGAGCGGTACTGGCTTCCGACGTCATTGCCCTGACGCATTCCCTGGGTCGGGTCGTGCTCCTCCCAGAACGTCTGCAGGAGGCGTTCGTAGCTGATGATCGCGGGGTCGTAGACGACCACAACGGCCTCGGTGTGACCCGTCAGGCCGGAGCAGACCTCCTCGTAGGTCGCGTTGGGGGTGTAGCCGCCGGCGTACCCGACGAAGGTCGAGTGGACGCCCTCGAGCTGCCAGAACTTGCGCTCGACACCCCAGAAGCAGCCCATTGCGAAGGCCGCGGTCTCGAGGCCGTCCGGCCACGGTCCTGTGAGGGAGTTGCCATTGACGAAATGCGCGTCGGGGACCGGCATCGTCTGGTCGGTTCGCCCGGGCAGTGCATCTCCGGCGGCGACCATGGAAGCGTTCTTGCGAAAAAGCATGGGAACAGCCTACGAGTGGATCTCGCGACCTGCCTGACGCAGCTACCGTTCGGCCGATGTCCGCCACCCCCGACGTCGTGATCCGCCCGATCGAACGAGGTGATCTGGGGCGGATCCTGGAGATCAACGAGGCCAACGTGCCCGAGGTCGGCTCGGTCGACGCTGACAGGATGTCGTACCTGCTGGCGCAGAGCCCGATCGCCTTGGCAGTCGACCTCGACGGCGGCACCGTCGGGTTCTGCCTGGTCTTGCCGTCGAACAGCAACTACGACTCGGTCAACTATCGCTGGTTCACCGAGCGCTACGAGCACTTCATGTACCTCGATCGGGTGGCGTTCGACCACGAAGCGCAAGGACGTGGGCTGGGCACGCAGCTCTACGCCGAGGTCGACCGACTGATGATCGAACGAGGTGCCACCCGGCTTGCGCTCGAGGCCAACGTCGACCCGCCGAACGAGCCGTCGCTCGCGTTCCACGCACGCCGGGGCTTCGTCGAGGTCGGTCAGCAGGACACACCGTACGGAATCCGGGTTTCGATGCAGATGCGCAACGCCGGGCCTGCGGACTGACGGACACGATGTGCCCGGCACGTCGTGTCCGTCAGCGGCGATCCTGGAGGAATCGGAAGTGGCGCCGGGTCTCGGCGACGTGATTCGGGTCGAGGTCGGCGGCGAGCGCGGTCTCGGCACCAGCACCGGTGGCCAGAACCTCGCCGAGCGGATCGATGATCGCGCTGTCGCCGCTGTAGTCGAGGCCGCCACCCGAGCCGACCCGATTGACCCCGACGACATACGCCTGGTTCTCGATCGCCCTCGCCCGCAGGAGCGTCGACCAGTGGTTGCGCCGCTTCGCCGGCCAGTTGGCGACGACGAGGTAGGCGTCGACATCGTTCGCCAGCGCCCAGAACTCGTCCGCGAAGCGCAGGTCATAGCAGACGAACAACGCGCAACGAAGCCCGTCGATGTCGACGGTGACGAATTCGGTGCCGGCGCGTACGTAGCGCTCCTCATCGGCATGCGAGAACGGGTGGATCTTGCGATAACGAGTCGCCGTGCCGTCAGGGGCCACGAGCACGAACACGTTCGACGGACGCAGATCGTCGTCCGGCGCCTCCGGTGCGATCTCGGGGCACGATCCACCGACCCAGACTCCGTGCATCATCGCCATCTCGGTGAGGAATCGAGCCGACGGCCCACCTTCGGGCTCGGCGATGTCGGGCGAGTCGAAGGAGAAGCCGGTGGAGAACGTCTCGGCAACCAGGACCACCCGGGCTCCACTTGCGGCAGCCCCGGCGACCATCGGAGCCAGATGCGCGAAGTTCGCCTGACGGTCGTGCCAGACGATGTCGTGCTGGATCGCGGCGACGCGAACGGTCGTCACGATCCGAACCCCTCGACGAGGCGGTCCACCGCTTCGTCGATCACCTCGATGCGCTTGCAGCACGCGAACCGCACGAGGTGTCGGCCGTGCTCGGGGCGCGCGTAGAACACCTCGTTCGGCACCGCGACCACGCCGCATCGCTCCGGCAACGATCGGCAGAATGCCATTCCATCGCCGTCGGGAGCGTGGGATCGGACGTCGACGGTCGTGAAGTACGTTCCTTCGGGTTCGTACGCGACGAACCCGGCCCGGCGAAGCCCGGCCACCAGGTGGTCTCGAGCGGTCTGCAGGGTTGCGGCAAGGTCCTCGAAGTAGGTGTCCGGCAGGGCGAGGCCGAGTGCCATCGCCGGCTGGAACGGTGCGCCGTTGACATAGGTGAGGAACTGCTTGGCGGTCCTCGCTGCGGCGACCAGTGGTTCCGGACCGGACATCCAACCGATCTTCCAGCCGGTGGTGTGGAAGGTCTTGCCGCCGGACGAGATCGTCAGAGTCCGTTCGGCCATGTCGGGCAGCGTGGCCATCGGCGTGTGCGTTCGCCCATCGAACAGCAGGTGCTCGTAGACCTCGTCGGTGACGACGATCAGATCCCGATCGATGGCGACGCGGGCGATCATGGTCAGCTCGTCGCGTGTGAACACCTTGCCGGTCGGGTTGTGCGGCGTGTTGAGGAGAATCAGCTTGGTGCGCTCGGACACGGCACCGATGAGTTCGTCGGGATCGAACGTGTATCGGTCAGCGTCGTCCGGCGCGAGCAACACCGGTACGGCTCGTGCCCCGGCGAGCGCGATACACGCCTGGTAGCTGTCGTACATCGGCTCGAAGACGATCACCTCGTCTCCCGAGTCGAGCATGCCGAGCAACGCACCCGCGAGCGCCTCGGTCGCTCCCGCGGTCACCACCACTTCACGTGCGGGATCGACGTCGATGCCGTACCAGCGCTGCTGATGCCGGGCGATCGCGAGGCGCAGTTCCGGCATGCCCGGACCCGGGGGATACTGATTGAGTCCAGAACGAATCGCGTCGACGGCTGCGTCGAGGACCACGTCCGGCCCATCGGTGTCGGGGAAGCCTTGACCGAGATTGATCGACCCGGTCTCGACCGCGAGCGCGGACATCTCGGCGAAGATGGTCGTACCGAAGCCACTCAGCTTGGAGGTGAGCGGATCGATCAGGGCCACCGAGCCACTGTACGCGTTGACGGCGACGCCGACGCGTCGGATCACCCGCGACCGACGACGTCCACTTCGGACGCGTGGCGACGACGTTCAGGGCCCTGATAGTCCTGCGTCGATCGTTCAGCGGCTGCCAGGTCGACGGCGTGCGCATCGGCGAGGCGATAGGTGACCCCTGTCGTCTTTGCTGCGTACATGGCGACGTCCGCTGCATTGATGAGGTCGTCGAGTTCGCGACCGTGTCGCGGGAAGAGCGCCGCCCCGATCGAGGCGGTGACGGTGACATCATCGACGATCGGCGTGGACGCGAGCGATCGTCCGACGCGCTCGGCGCTGGCACGAACGCCGGTGCCGTCCTCGACGCCGCGCAGCAGCATCACGAACTCGTCTCCGCCCCATCGGCCGACGACATCGGTGTCGCGCACCGCCTGCCGCAACCGTTCGGCTGCAGCCTGCAGGACGAGGTCACCGACCTGGTGGCCGAGTGTGTCGTTGATCTGCTTGAAGCCGTTGAGGTCGATCAGCATCAGGCACACGCCGTTGTTGAACCGGTCGGCGGCAAGGAGCTCCTCCTCCGTGATCCGTTCGAACTCGCGACGATTGACGAGACCCGTCAGCTCATCGGTGGTGGCACGACGCTCCAGCATCCGCCGATCGAGCAGGAATGTCCATGCGGCGAGCGCCATCAGGATGGTGCCCAGAGCGAGCAGGACCAGGTACCCGACGGCGTTCTCACCGAGAAGTCGGACCTCGTCGGCGACCGACGCGGTCACACGGATCGCACCGCCCTCGTTCGGCAGCACGAGTGTGTCGGTGACGACTCGTCGGCCGTCGATGGTCAGCGGACCAGCACGCAGCGCCGCGCCAGTGGATGTCGCAGACGCTTCGATCGTGACGTCGGCTCCGAACTCCGCGATCGTGGCGGCGGCGCGGGTGTCGATCAGGGCGTCGGCGGGAATGCGCACAGCTGACGTGACACCCTGGCGACTGACCAACAACAGCGACTCTGTCGTGTCGTCGACGACGACCGCGGGCTCGTCGAGCTGCGCTGACGCGGTCGCCGCCTCTCCAAACACAGATTGTGCGAAGAGATCGACGTCGCTGCAGCGGGGTTCGTTGCCATCGGAGAGACACGCCGAGGCACCAGCTCCGAGCGTCTGCGCGAGCTCGGCGGGATCGGTCAACTCGTTTGCGAGCGCGGCCACGGCGGCGGCACGGTTGATCGCGCTCTCGACGGACTGATCCGCCACGAGCACCGTCGCCGTCACGCGAGCATCGTGCTCGCTGCGCAGCTCCGATCGGCCGTTGATCATCGAGACCGTTGTCGCCACGAGCAGCACCACGCTGCCGACGAGCGCGCCGAGGCGAATCAGTCTCATGAGCGCTCATCGGCCCGACGAGGCCCGAAGTTGAGGGATTGTTGACGAAATCCTCGACGTCGACGACGCGAGTCCGACGGACGACGACGCCGACGATCACGGGGACTCGCGATGGCGCACGGACCAACCGCTCCCTGAACGAGCAAGGACCCCGCATCGCTGCGGGGCCCTTCTCATCCTGCGCGCTCGGAGAGAGTCGAACTCCCAACCGCTTGATCCGTAGTCAAGTGCTCTATCCATTGAGCTACGAGCGCAATTGTGACGGCCGACAGTGTAGACACAACTCGTCGACTTGCCGACCGGAACTTGTGATCAGCCGCCCCAGGGCCCGAAACCGCCAGCTCGCTGGTACAGCGCGTACGCAACCGTGGCGTTGACGGTCGGGTCGTAGAGCTGGGTGGCTGAGGTGACGCCCATCGTCGAGAGCCACGAGCGATGCGCGTACCAGTGGATCTGGAACAAGCCGTAGCAGCAGGAGTTGTTGACGTTCGACCGATGATTGCTCTCGCGCCAGGCGATCTCGATGGCACGAGCTTCGAGGTCGTCGGGCCACACGTCGCGAATGATCTGCACCGCTCGGGACTGGGGGACCGCGGCCGGACGCACCGGCGCCGCAGGAGCCGGTGCGAGTGTCGTGGTCGGCACTCGTGGCGGCGCAGGCTTCTTCGACGGCGTCGCCGCCACCACCGTGGAGGGCGGGGCCGGAGTTCTGGCACCGACGGGGAGGCAAATCGAGCGACCCGGCACCAGGACGGTGTCGACCGACGCTTCGTTCACGGCCAGCAGTTCGGACAACGTGACCCCTGCCGCGTCGGCGACGCGGATCCAGAAATCACCCGCAGCGAGCTGGTAGCGACCGCCACAGGCCGGAGCGGTCAAGGCGCTCGCAGTCACATCGGGTGTCGGCTCGGGCGGTTGCTCGATGGTCGAGGCAGCGGTCGGAGCGTCCATCGTGCCAGCAGCGACGTCGACCTCATCTGACGCGGGAGCGCGAAGCGCCTCGTCGTCGGCGGCGCTCGGTGTCGGTACGGCCGATGGGGAGGGATCGATCGATGCAGCCGCCTGCTCGCCGTTGCCATCCGTCGCCGCGGCCACGTCGATGACCGAGTTCTCGGGTGCCGCTGCAACGACGAGTCGAGCCGCAGTGGCGGAGTCGTCGCCGGAAGATGTGAACCCCACCACCAACGGCGAGGCCAGCGTCACGATCACGGCAAGCAGGCCGAAGCGAGCGAGCAACGGGTCGACGCCGCCGCTGCGCTCCGGCCGAGCGTCGGGTTCGACCGTCCATTCGTCGACATCGAGATCCGTGGCATCGTCTGCTGGATCGTTTCGATCGAGAACGCGGTCGGGATCGACGCCCGAGGCACCCACGGGTTCGCCGTGTACTCGTTCTGTCGCGACGCCGCCTCCCAACAGGTGGTCCCACCATCGCCCGATCGTCGGGCCGAGGCCGCGGCGCGGCCCAGTCGGCGGGCGCTGGGCGGTCCACTCGGCGTGCTCTCCCCAGAACTCATCGGTGAGTTCGGGCGCGGCATCGGGCGTGCGTCGGTCGGTCGTCATGAGAAGGGACCACCGGTCTACCCCGCTCGTCACGAAACTGCAACATCATCGTCATCGGAACGACATCGTTGTGATTTGAATCGCGTCGCACGCAGGGCCTGAAAAGCCGAACGACCGGGGCACCACAACGGCGCACCGGTCGACTGGCGGAGAGGGTGGGATTTGAACCCACGGATCACATTGCTGCGATCAACGCCTTAGCAGGGCGCCCCATTCGGCCGCTCTGGCACCTCTCCGGGGAGCCCCGGAGTGTAGCGGCGCTAACCTCGCGAGCGGAACGGTGGCAGAGTGGACGAATGCAGCCGCCTTGAAAGCGGCCGGCCGCAAGGCCCGCAGGTTCGAATCCTGTCCGTTCCGCCACTCAATGGTTCACTCCGCACGTCGTCCGGCGCGAGTTCCTCGGCACCTGCCAGGTCGCGCGGTGAAGTCATCGACCCTCAGTCCAACGTCGCCGAATCCGAAATCATCGAGCGCCCCGAGGACACGTTCGGCATTCTCTCGGTCTGCTCGAACCCGGACATCGAGATCCTTGGTGTCCCGCGGGTGGCCATGCTCTCACTTCGGTCCTCGGTCCGGAGCTGGCAAGATCATCATCGTGCGACTCCAGTTCGACGATGACGACGAGGACGGGTACTTCGAGACACGCGACGAACTGCTCGACGAACTCGAAGCGGCGTTCGTCGCCGACGGTCGCGCTGCCGCCGACGTTGCCGACGTGGTCGGTTCGATCTCGATGCTGCTCGATTGGCGCTGGAACTACTCATCGGGCCAGCTCGACGACTGGTCACGCGGGGACGTCTACGAGTTCCTGATCGAGTGGCTCCCGCGGAAGTACTCGGCGCCACCCGAGCCCGGGGGCGAGATGTGCTCGGCCGTGGCCGACTTCTTCGTCCACATGGGCGCCCGAGATCGCCTGACCGGCGGCGCCGATCGTGCGGCCTCACTCGTCGCGCTGGCATACGAGTTGAGCGACCAGACCGTCGAGGCGATGGGAAACCCGGCGAATTTCGGGATGGCGAAGTCGTTGTTCGCCGATGGTGCGGGCAACCCGCTCGGAGACATCGGCGCGTTGCTCGAGTCGGGGGTCGACGCCGACGACCCGGAGTTCCACGCCCTCATCCAGGAGCGGATGACGGAGTTCAATGCGATGCCGATGGAGCAACGCAAGGCGATCACGGATCGGTCGATGACCGCTCCTCCAGCACCGCGATTTCGCATCCCGGTGGTCGACGTCCCGCCAACGGCCGACGAACTCGAGCAGAGCATCGCCGCATCACGTCTTGTGGGAATGGTCGACGGCCTCGTCGAGTTCGTCGGCACGAGCGGCGTCGCCGTCACGCAGGCGGGCAACCTGCGCCTCGCTGACGCCAACCAACTCGTCGTCCTCCTCGGCACCGACGACGTGTATGCGCGCCTTCCGCCGTGGAGCGACGAGCCCGAACCCGTCCGCACGTCCACCGACCTGCACCAGCTCACGTTGGTGTTCGACGTCGCCGAAGGAGCCGGAGCGTTCGTCAGATTGAAGACCAAGGTCAAGGTCGATCCGGCGTGGCTCGGCCTCCCGGTCAGCGAACGAGCGAGGTTGATCGTCGACTCGTTGCTCGACCTCGGGCCGGTCTCGTCGAGCGCACGCTTCGAGATCTTCTGGCAGATCGCGTCACTCGTGGAAGATGGCGTACCGCACTGGTTGTCGATGGCGTTGCCGACCGGCGCACAGATCGACACCGAGCCGTTCGTCGATCAGGCCGTCCAATTGCTCGACTCGAACATGCCCGAGCGGCCGCGCTGGTTCTCGGATCAGACGACGTTCGTCGGTTCGGTCGCCCGAGAGGTCTTCGGGGTGTTCGGGGTACTCGACGTCGCAGGAATAGTGGAGTGGCACGACCGCGTCGAGGAGACGTTGCCATTCGGTGGCATGTTCGAGCGTGGTGGCTGGTTCCGATTGACGCCACTCGGCCGGTACACGATGGTCGACCACATACGCAGTGCGGGATACGACTTCCCGACGATCGCCGATCTGACCGACGCCGACGCCGAGGACCTCGTCAACCTGGCATTGACCACCGACGTCGACATGTTCGACCTCCTGGCTCGCTGGCGACCCGACTCGTCCACACATGAACGGGCGACGGCACTGGCCGGCGTGGCGATGGCGGCGGAACTGGCCGAGCAACGCCTGACGGTCATGAAGCTGCTCGGCATGCTCGAACCGGTCAGCGATGTCGAACCGGCCGTTCGCCAGATGCTCGACTCGAGTTGCTCCGGCCATGCCACGATGTTCCTGCTCGAGCGCGGCATGGCCCACCAGGACGAGATCGGCGACTTCCTGGATGTCGGGCCGCTCGTCGACCTGCTCGCCACGGTGCTCGACGACCCGAACGTGCTCGCTGCGTTGTTCGCGGAGACCTACGCCAAGTCCGCCGTCGATCTGCTCGACGAGCTCTGGCGCCACGATCGACCCGAGACGATCCAGGTTCTCGACGCAGTGGGAAAGCACGCGCCCGACAAGGGCCTCGCGAAGGCCGCCCGCAAGGCGGCGCTGAAACACCGGAGCTGGATGGCCAACCGCCAACGTTGAAATTGCTGCACGGGTCACGCGGCCACGCGAGGAACAACTCGTGAAACCGGTGCACGCGTGGGGTTCGCACGTAGGATCGGCGGCGAAAAGGAGGCCGGGGTGAAAGTCGGCGTACTCGTGGTCGCCTACAACGCAGAGTCAACGCTGGTGAGCGTGCTCGACCGCATCCCGACGGCCGCGTCGCTGCATCTCGCCGAGGTGCTCGTCCAAGACGACCACTCCTCCGACGACACCCACGACGTCGCACGCGCCTACCTCGCGCGGGAGGGCCACCTCAACCTGACCGTCGTCCGCCACCCCGAGAACCTCGGGTACGGGGGCAACCAGAAGGCCGGCTACGTGTATGCGCTCGACCACGGTTGGGACGTCGTGGTGTTGCTCCACGGCGACGGGCAGTACGCCCCCGAGATCATCGGCGACATCGTCGACCCGATCGTCAACGGGTCCGCTGACGCCGTGTTCGGCTCGCGGATGATGGAACGCGGCCAGGCCCGCAAGGGCGGCATGCCGATGTACAAGTACGTCGGCAACCGCATCCTCAGCACGAGCCAGAATGCGCTCACCGGCCTCCACCTCTCCGAATGGCACTCCGGCTACCGGGCGTACCGGGTCAGCGCACTCGCCGATCTCCCCTTCCGCGGCAACTCCGACGGGTTCGACTTCGACACCGAGATCATCCTGCAACTCGCTGCAGCCCGCAAGGAGATCGTCGAAATCCCGATCCCGACCTACTACGGCGATGAGATCTGCCGGGTCAACGGCGTGCAGTACGCCCGCGACGTGATGATCCACACGACCCGCTACAAGTTCGGGCGTTCCGGATTCGGTGGGGGACGCCTCGGTCGAGTCGCTGAGCCGTACGCCTTCAAGCCGTCGCCCTACAGCTCCCATGGGCGAATCCTCGAACTCATCGACGGTCGGCCTCCGCAGCGCATCCTCGACGTCGGCTGCGGGCCGGGCTGGCTCGCTCAGGCGCTCACCGACGCGGGACACACCGTCACCGGAGTGGATGCGATCGAGGAGCCGGGCGTCCGCGACCGCATGCACCGGTTCGTTCGCGCCGACCT
>JBGSII010000220.1:0-4847 GCA_041742555.1 Ilumatobacteraceae bacterium | reverse complement strand
CTGCACGCGCACCTCCCCCGCCAGCGCGGCGGCGATCGCTGCCACGACCGGCCGATTGACGGCGTCACCCGACTTGGCAGCATCGAGGTCGACCACGTGTATCCAGCGGGCACCCGCCGCGGCGAACTCGCGCGCGACGGCGATGGCGTCGTCGCCGTACACGGTCTCGTCGGCGTAGTCACCTTGGCGCAAGCGGACGACTCGGCCGCCGAGCAGGTCGATCGCCGGGTACAGGTCGATCATCTGACGCACTCCTCGACGAAGTTGCGCAGCAGGCGAAGACCCGGTCGGCTCGACTTCTCCGGGTGGAACTGGACGGCGAACACGTTGTCGCGTCGGAATGCGGCGTTGAGCGTCGTGCCGTACTCGACGGTGGCGGCGACCACGCCCGGATCATCCGGGACTCCGTGCAGCGAGTGCACGAAGTAGACGTAGGGCTCGTCACCGAGGTCTCGCAGCATCGGCTCGTCGGGGTCGACGATGTCGAGCCGGTTCCACTGCATCTGTGGGATCTTCGGTCCGGGCGGGATCCACGTCACGATGCCCGGGATCACATCGAGGCCGGGCACACCGTCGTTCTCCTGCGATGTCGTGAACAGCATCTGCATGCCGACGCAGATGCCGAGAAAGGGCCGACCTGACGCCACGGCGTCGTGGGCCGGACCCTCCAGATCGGTCGCTCGGAGCGCATCCATGCACGCGCCGAAGGCACCGACGCCGGGCAGCACGACACCGTCCGCGTCGGCGATCAGCGCAGGGTCGGCCGTGAGGCGGGCGTCGGCACCCTCGTGTTCGAGCGACTTCTGCGCCGAATGGAGGTTGCCGATGCCGTAGTCGAGCACCGCCAGCAACGGTCTCGTCACGTCCAGGTCCTCACAACACACCCTTGGTCGACGGGACGCCGCTGCTGTCGTCGACACGAACAGCGTCGCGAAGCGACCGAGCCAATCCCTTGAAGGTGGCCTCGATGATGTGATGCACGTTGCGGCCACGGACGAGTTCCACGTGAAGCGTGATGTTGGCCGCAGTCGCGAACGAAGCAACGGCGTGCTCGGCGAGCTGCGGATCGAACGCCGGGTCTCCCAACGGCAGCGACTCGGGCATGGGGACATGCCAGTCGACCCACGGTCGCCCGGACAGGTCGAGCGCGACGTCGACCAGCGCCTCGTCGAGCGGATACCGGCCGCTGGCGAACCGACGAACGCCCGCCTTGTCGCCGAGCGCCTCGGCGAACGCCTCACCGAGCACGATCGCGACGTCCTCCACGGTGTGGTGGGTGTCGATGTGCAGGTCGCCGACAGCCCGCACGCGGAGGTCGAAGCCGCCGTGTCGGCCGATTTGGTCGAGCATGTGGTCGTAGAACGGGATGCCGGTGGAGATCTCGGTGACGCCGCTCCCGTCGAGGTCGATGTCGACCTCGATCGAGGTCTCCTTGGTCGAACGGCGGCGTTGCGCGGTGCGGGTCATGACGGCACTCCGGTCGTGGCGGGCGCCAGCACATCGGCCAACGCAGAGAGGAACTCGGTGTTCTCGTCGCGAGTGCCGATCGTGACACGGAGGCATCCGTCGAGCCGCGGCCAGCTCGAACAGTCACGGATCAGGACTCCCCGGTCGACCAGCGCCTGCCAGACCTGGCGGCCGGTGAAGGCACCCTCGCGCACCCGGAAGAGCACGAAGTTGGCGCCGCTGGGGAAGACGTCGAGCGGCAGACCACTCATCGCCGACACGATGCGCTCGCGCTCGGCGACGATCTGCCCGACGCGATCGTTCATGTCATCGGAGAACCGCAACGCGAGCCGACCCGCGATCTGCTTGACAGCGTCGAGGTGGTACGGCAGAACCACCTTGTCGAGTTCGGAGACGAGCCATGAGGGCCCGATCAGATAGCCGAGGCGAGCCCCGGCCATCGACCAGGTCTTGGAGAAGGTGCGGGTGACCACCAGCGGCCGGTCCTCGGCAACGAGGTCGAGTGCCGTCCAATCGGCGAACTGCGCGTACGCCTCGTCGACCACGACCAACCCCGGTGCGAGATCGAGCAGCTGACGGACCCGTTCGGCGGGCTCGACCAGGCCGGTCGGGTTGTTCGGCGACGTGAGGAACACCACGTGAGGGCGATGCGCCGCAAGCACGCGCTCGACCTCGGCGGGGTCGAGCGTGAAATCGGCGGCGCGTTCGCCCTCGACCACGGTGGCGCCCGTCACCCGGGCGATCTGGGCGTGCATCTGATACGTCGGCTCGAAGGTCACCACGGTACGGCCGGGTCCCGCATACGCCAGCAGCACGGTCTGGAGTACTTCATTCGACCCGTTGGCAGCGAACACCTGCGACGGGTCGACCCCGTGGGTGTCGGCGATCGCCTCGCGCAGTGCGGTCGCCGCACGATCGGGGTATCGGTGCCAGTCGATGCGAGACACCTCAGCGGCGACGGCATCGCGGAACGCTTCCGGCGGTGGCTCCGGTGACTCGTTGGTGTTCAGCCGAACCCGAGCATCGACCTGGGCGGAGTGGTAGCCCTCGAGGGTGCGCAGGTCGTCGCGGACGGGAATCACCGTGGGGAGTGTAGAGGGAGGCGCCGTCGCCCTCCCGGTAGGGTTTGGCGACATGGCCGGATCGACCGAGTCGACAGCAGCGGAGCTGGCTGCCATCGCCGACAACGTGGCGCAGTACCGCAGTCGGGTCGCGGGGCTCGCCGAGCCCTGGATCGGCACGGAACGCGACGACATGGTCACCGCGATTCACGAAGCCGAACGGCAACTTCGAAACGCCGAACGCACGCTCGCGCGTGCGATCAAGGCCTGCGTCTGACAGATATCGTTACAGGTGGAGCCGAAAACGCGGCGACGGCCCCTCGTGAGAGAGGCCGTCGCTCGGTGCGAGGTCAGGAGGCGGATCCCGACCGTCGCAGCAAACCAGGTGGCGGGAACCTGGTCGCATCGGACTATACCACCCGTCGAAGCTCCCACGGGTACCCTCAGGTCATGCGGTGCCTCGAGATCAAACGCCAGATGGAGGACGACGACATCGCCAACGTCACCGATCTGCTCGACGCCGCCGCCAGGGCCGACGGCCGACGACCGTTGTCCGATCACCTGTACCTCGACCTGGTCAATGGTGGCCTCGACGGGTTCGCCGGATTCGTCGCCTCCGAGCCCGGCCACGATCATCCGGTGGCCTATGCCCAGATCTCGCGGGGAAACGACGCCCATGCCTTCGAGCTCGTCGTCCATCCGCACCACCGCTACGAGATGGCCACGATCGGCCCCGAGCTGATCGAGGCAGCGCTCGACGTCGTCGCCGCCGACGGTGGGGGACGCGTCAACTGGTGGGTCTTCGAGCCGACCTCCGCACACGAGACGCTTGCGGCCACCGCGAGCATGGTCCGTGGCCGCACGCTCCATCAGATGCGCCGCTCGCTGCCGACCGGCTCGGACCTGACGATCGAGACCCGCCCATTCGTTCCGGGCCTCGACGACGCCGGGTGGCTGCTCGTCAACAACCGGGCGTTCGCCGACCACGGGGAACAGGGCGGCTGGACGATCGAGACGTTCCGTCAACGCCAGCAGGAAGCGTGGTTCGACCCCGAGGGCTTCCGCATGCTCGACGCACCCGTCGACGACGGAGGCGACGCACGTCTCGCCGGCTTCTGCTGGACCAAGGTCCATCCGGCGACCGACACGGACATCGAGCTCGGGGAGATCTACGTGATCGCGGTCGACCCCGACTTCCACGGGAGGGGGTACGGTGCCCAGCTCACGCTGGCGGGGCTCGATCACCTCGCCCGACGCGGGCTCCGCGTGGGCATGTTGTACGTCGACGCCCACAACGGTCCGGCAGTCGCGATGTACGAGCGCCTCGGATTCACGATCCACTCGACGAACGCAGCGTTCGTCGCCGACATTGCACCGTCCGGAGGGCCACGATCGTGACAGCCATCGACGACCTCCCCCGATGGAGCGTGGCGGACGTGCACGAGTCCCTCGACGCACGCTCGTTCTCCGATGCGCTCGAGCGAGCAGGAGCGGACGTCGTCCGATTGGTGGCGTTGTTCGACGAACTCGGGATCCGAGCGACCGACACCCGGGCACTGACCGGCGAGGACGGGGAGGCGGCGGACATCGCGCTGCGAGAGCTGAATCGGGTCACCGACGCAGTGGGCCTGCTGCGGGTCTACGTCTACGCCACCGTCGCCACCGACTCGCGCCATGAGCGAGCGCAAGCGGTGTTCAGCGAGATCCGGCAACTCGACGCGACGCTGCGTCCCCTCTCGGCGCGGTTGGCCGACTGGGTTGCAGCGCTCGGCGTGGACGACCTGGCCGCCGTGAGCATCGAGGCCCGGGAGCACCGCGGCCCACTGCACCGTCTCGCAGCGCGGTCCGGCCATCAGATGACCGAGCCCGAGGAGCACCTGGCGGCGGAACTCTCGCTCACCGGGTCGTCCGCGTGGGGTCGGCTGCACTCGGACATCACCTCGCAGTTGACCGTCGAGGTCGACCTGCCGGATGGCCCGCAGAACTTGCCGATGCCCGCCGTTCGGGGGCTCGCGACCGACTCCGACCCCGCGGTGCGGCGCGCCGGCTTCGACGCCGAAATGCGTGCATGGCCGACTGTCGCGGTTCCGGTGGCGGCGGCGATGAATGCGATCAAGGGCGAGGCGATCGCACTCGACCGGCGGCGTGGCTGGGGATCGCCGGTCGACGCGTCGCTCTTCGCGAACAGTGTCAGCCGGCCGACGTTCGACGCGATGCAGTCCGCAGTCGCAACTGCGCTGCCGGACCTGCGGCGTTGGATGCGAGCGAAGGCCGGGCTCCACGGGCATCAGCCCGGACACGGGCTGCCGTGGTGGGACC
>JBGSII010000219.1:0-11452 GCA_041742555.1 Ilumatobacteraceae bacterium | reverse complement strand
GTCACGGTGCTGCGCACCAAGGGCGGACTGTACTCGCGGTCGACGCCGTACTTCGCCGTCTCCACGATGCTGCGACCTCTCGCCGGCATCGACCGATCGACATCGCCGAGCGTCGCCGGTCGCATGATGTCGGCGTGGGTGATCGACCGGACACCCGACCTCGAGCCCTGGCTGCCGCTGCTCGCGATCGCGTTCGCCGCCGAGGTGCCGAGCACACCAGAGGTCGACCGCATCGACCCGGCGAACCGGGCCGCCAAGCTCCGCGAGGTCGTCGTCGATCTCCTCACCGACGCCATCGATGGCCCGCTCGCGTTCGTCGTCGACGACGCCCACCGGCTCGACGAGGCGTCGGACGAGGTCTTCGCCGCAATCGGTCGCCGAATCACGAACCGGCCGTGGATGCTCGTCGAACTGCGATGGACCGACCACCGCACCTTCGCAGACGATCTGGAGCACCGCATCCGGATCGAGGTCGGCGCGCTCACCGCCGACGAGGCGGCCGCGCTCACGAGAGCTGCGACGGCCAACGACTCGCGGTTCGACGAGGACGCGATCGACGACCTCCTCGCGCGCGGGGTCACCAACCCGTTGTTCCTCCTCGAGCTCATCAGGAGCGGAATCGGTCACGCAACGGCCACGCCGGACTCGATCGAAGCGCTCGTCACGGCGAGGATCGACACCCTGAGCAGCGCCGACCGACGACTCCTCCGAGAGGCTGCCGTCCTCGGTTCGGTGGTCGACACGTCGGTGCTCGCCGAGGCCCTCGCGGATCGCGACATTCGACGACCCGAACGTTGGGAGAACCTGTCGGGCTTCCTTCGTGCGGAGGGCAACGGCATCTTCCTGTTCCAGCAGGGCCTGTATCGCGAGGTCGCCTACGAGGGCCTCTCGTTCCGTGGCAGGCGCCAATTGCACGCCAGCGTCGGGAATGTCCTCGAGCGACGCGCCGGTGAGGACTGGACGTCGTTGTCGGAACTGTTGTCGCTGCACTTCCACGCCGCCCAGGACTGGGACCGGTCGTGGCGTTACTCGGTGATCGCCGGCGACCTCGCGCGCAGCAAGTACGCCCACACGGAAGCCGCCACCTTCTACGGGCGGGCGCTCAGCGCCCCACGGTCGCACTGGCCCGCACCGGAGTCCGTTGCCGCTGTCGGCGAGTCGCGCGCAGACGCGCTCGAGCTGAGCGGCCAGTTCGACGAGGCCGCCCGAGCACTGCAACTCGCGCGGCACATCAGGACCGACGCCACCGACCTGATTCGCCTGATGCGCAAGTCCGGCGTGATCATGGAGCGACAAGCCAAGTACTCCCAGGCGCTGCGGTGGTACGGGCGGGGCCTGACCAAAGCGCGCGAACTCGACGAGCGCGACGCCAAACGGGCCGAGGGCGACCTTGCCCTCGCCTATTCGGGTGTTCGGTTCCGCCAGGGACGCCTGCACGACGCACTCCGCTGGGCGCATCGAGCCGAGGCGATCGCAAGCCAACTCGACGATGCACGCATCCTCGCTCACAGCGCCTATCTCCTGACCGCTGGGTACGCGATGCTCCGACGTCCCGAGGTCGCCCGCTACGACCAGATCTCACTCCCCCTCTTCGAGCAGCTCGGCGATCTGGTCGGGCAGGGCAACGTCTTGAACAACCTCGGCGTGAACGCACGAGACGACAGCAAGTGGATCGAAGCGCTCGACTACTACCGGCGAGCGCGAGCAGTCCGAGAGGAGGTGGGCGACGTGATCGGTGCCGACACTGCGATCATCAACATGGCCGAACTGCTCTCGTACCAAGGGCACCTCGACGAGGCAGAGCAGCTGTTCGTCGCCACGATCCGGTCGTGTCGACGCACCGGCTACGAGATCGGCTACGGCGTCGCCGCATGCAACCTGGGTCGCCTGTACGCACGTCTCGAGAACTACGACCAGGCACGCGAGCTGCAGGCCGAAGCGATCGAACGGCTCGAGCGCGCCGGCGCGACCTACCAGGTGCTCGAGGGCAAGGTGATGCAGGTCGAGTGCGAGACACTCGCCCGTAACGGTCAGCTCGCGCTCGCCATGGCCACCCCGCTGCTCGAGGAGATCCGCGCGTTCGACGACCCACTCCTCGAGCCGACCCTGCTGCGGATCATCGCCTGGGCGCACATGGTCAACGGTGACGACGACGAGGCCGAGCGTGTTGCCACCGAGTGCATCGAGCAGTGCCGGGCAGAGGGCCTGCTGTACGAAGAGGCGCTCTGCTTGATCCTCATCGGGCAGATCACGGAAGGGGCCGGCGGGGACCGGACGCCGTTCCACCGACGCGCCCGCGAACTCCTCGTTCAACTCGGCGTCGTCCAACTCCCGACGCTCGCCGAGCAGTCGATGCCCCCCTCGGAGCTGGCGAATCCGGCTCCGGTGTCGGCCTGACCCACCGACACCCGCCGATCAGGCGAGGAGTGGGGCAAAGGCGGCGGAGTCGACGTACTCGTCGAGCCGGCAGATCAGGCCGTCGTCGTCGAAGCGCAACACGACGCAGATGTCGGTCGACGCCGACTTGCCGTCGGGCCGTGTGAGCGTCACCAGGTGCTGTTCGACGACGAACCCGTCACCGACCAGGCGACGTACGTCGGAGTACGTCACGCTGACGCCGTCGTTCTTGAAACCCTGCACGAATGCCTTGAGACCGTCGAGGTCGAGCTCCGGGTTCGAGTTCTGTTTGGTGGTGATCCCCGGAGCGACGAGCGCGTCGAGGCCGTCGAACTCCTGAGACTCGAAGATGGCGAACAGCTGGCCGGTACGTTCTGCGAGGTCCATACCCCGAACAGTATTCGCGTCGGGGGTGATGGCGTCTAGCCTGGGCGGATGACCGATCTCCTGATCGCATCGATCGCGCTCGAGGACCGGCTTCGGGCGGCGCTGCCCTCCGACGTCGACTACGCGTCGGCCCGGTTGGTCGACGAACGATCCGAGCACCTGAGCGTCCGACGCAACCAGTTGGAGCCGATGTTCACGGAGTTCGACACCGGCGTGATGATCACGATCTGGAGCGGCGGCGGCCTCGGCTACGCGGCCACCACCGACCTCAGCGAGTCCGGCCTCGCCGCTGCAGTCGACCGGGCCCGCTACTGGGCCGGCATCACCGCCGGGGCGATGGTCACCACTGCGGCGCCGACCAGTCATGCAGAGGGGACCTACGAATCACCGGTCGAGGTCACGTGGGACACCCTGCCCCTCGACGACCGCCTGGAACTGCTCCAGCAGCAGTCGCGTCTGCTCGGCATCGACGAACGCATCGTCAACTGGGGAGCATCGCTGGTGCGACGCGATGTCGACCAACTCCTACTGACGAGATCGCGCGACGGCGAATCCGGCCGTATCGAACAGCACTTCCGCTTCGTGTACCCCGGCTTGACCGCCACGGCGAACGAAGGAACCAACACCCAGACCCGCACGTTCGGCGCCAATGCGTTCTGCGGCCAGGGGGGCGCTGAGCTGCTCGGTCGCTACGGCTTCGGCGACGCCGCGTCGCGGATCGCCGAACAGGCCCTCGAACTCCTCACCGCACCCAACTGCCCCACCGGGGTGATGGACGCACTGCTCGCCCCCGACCAGATGATCCTGCAGATTCACGAGTCGATCGGCCACCCGCTCGAGCTCGACCGGATCCTCGGCGACGAACGCAACTACGCGGGCACCAGCTTCGTCACGCCCGACATGTTCGGCACGTACCAGTACGGCTCCGAACTCCTCAACGTGACGTTCGATCCCACCGTGCCCGGCCAGCTCGCCTCGTACGGCTTCGACGACGACGGCACACCCGCCGAGCGTCAGTACCTCATCGAGGACGGCATCCTGGTGCGCGGCCTGGGGGGCGCGGTCTCGCAGGAGCGCAGCGGCCTGCCCGGCGTGGCCAACGCCCGCGCCACGAATTGGAATCGCCCGCCGATCGACCGGATGGCGAACCTCAACGTCGAACCCGGCGACTCGACCGTCGACGAGCTGATCGCCTCGATCGAGCACGGTGTGTACTTCCACACCAACAACTCGTGGTCGATCGACGACAGCCGCAACAAGTTCCAGTTCGGTTGCGAGTACGGCCAGCTGATCGAGAACGGCGAGATCGTCGGCGCGGTCCGCAACCCCGGCTATCGGGGCATCTCCTCGACGTTCTGGCGCAGCTTGAGCGGCGTCGCCGACCGCGACAGCTTCACCGTGATGGGCACCCCCAACTGCGGCAAGGGCGAACTCAACCAGGAGATCGGGACCGGCCACGCCTCACCCGCCTGCCGATTCTCGAACATCGAGGTGTTCGGAGGCGAAGAGTGAGTGTGGCGCTCGGAGAAGCCGGCTCAGCGAACCCGGGCGCCGGCCAGGCGTACTTCGACGAGTTGATCACGACCGCCAGCGCCACGTTGACGGGCGACGAGGTGCTGCTCGCCAACATCTCGGGCGAGCGCACCGACTTCATCCGACTGAACAACTCCGAGGTCCGCCAGGCGGGCACCGTGGATCAACGCACCCTGTCCGTCGATCTGGTCGAGGGCAAGCGCCACACCGGCGGCAGCATCCGATTGTCGGGCGATCGCAGCGTCGACGACGCCCGCCTCACTGCCCTCCTGAGTCGACTCCGCGAGCAGCGCGCCTTCGTCGCCGACGATCCGTACCTCCTGTACAACACCGAGCCGACCTCGACCGAGCGCATCGAGCGAGGCTCGATTCCCGCACCCGACGATGCACTCGCCGAGATCCGCTCCGCCGGCGCAGGCCGCGACCTCGTCGGGATCTACGCCTCGGGCGACACATTCCGCGGTTTCGCCAACAGCCTCGGACAGCGGAACTGGTTCGAGTCGTCGACATTCAACCTCGACTGGTGCTTCTACCTGCGCGCCGACAAGGCCGCGAAGAACCTGTACGCCGGGTTCGACTGGGACGACGACGTGTTCGCCGCCAAGGTCGACTGGTCGGCTCGCCAACTCAAGGCCCTCGAGCGCGAGCCGATCAACCTGTCGCCCGGCGACTACCGCACGTACCTCGCTCCCCGAGCGCTCGAGGAGCTGATACTGCTGTGGGCGCAATCCGGCGCGTTCGGTCTGCGCGCCCACGAGACCCGGCAGACGCCGTTGCTCAAGATGATCGTCGAGGGGGCGACGCTGTCGCCGTTCGTGACCATCACCGAGGACACCGCGCATGGCGTCGCACCGAACTTCCAGTCGGCAGGTTTCCTGCGACCCGACGAGGTGCCCCTGATCGTGAACGGCGCCTACGCCCAGACACTCGTGTCACCGAGGTCGGCCCAGGAGTACGGCGTACCGACGAATGGTGCCGTTGCCTACGAGTACCCACAGTCGTTGGCGGTCGCGCCCGGCACGATCCCGACCGACGCGGTCGACGACGCATTGGACAGTGGACTGTTCGTCGGCAACCTCTGGTACACGAACTTCTCGGACCAGGCGGCCTGCCGCACCACCGGGATGACCCGCTTCGCGACGTTCTGGATGGATGGCGGCGAGATCGTGGCGCCGGTCAACGTGCTGCGCTTCGACGACACGGCCTATCACCTTCTCGGCGATCACCTCGAGGGCCTGACCGACACGTCCGAGGTACTGCTCAACCCGGCGACCTACGAGCGCCGGTCGACCGACAGCGCTCGCCTGCCCGGGGCGCTGGTGGGCGCCATGCGTTTCGTGCTCTGACGCCACCGGGCCAGCGACCGTTCGCTCCATCGCCGAGGTTCGGACCTCGGCCCGTTGTCGGTGGCGCACGTCGAGCGGTACGGTCGGGGTCATGAAGAAGATCCTCCTCATCATCGCCATCCTCGGAGCAGCCGCTGCTGCGGTCGCTGCGTTCCGCCGCGACGACGTCAAGGCCGGCGCCAAGAAGGCGACGTCGTTCGCCAACGATGCCAAGGCCAAGGTGCAGCCGACCGTCGAGAAGGCGACCGAGGCCGTCAAGGACGCAGCCAGTGACGCTGCCGACGCCGCCGAGGGTGCCGTCGACAAGGCGGCGGACGCCGTCGCCGACGCTGCCTCCACCAACTGAGGATCCCGTGCGCCATGATGGGCGCATGTCGATCCAACTGGTGGGCGCCGGACTCGGTCGCACCGGCACGATGTCGCTCAAGCTGGCGCTCGAGCGTCTGCTCGGCGGTACCTGCCATCACATGATGGAAGTCTTCAGCCGTCCCGACGAGGTTCCCGTCTGGAGGGCCGCGCTCGATGGCGGCGATGTCGACTACGTCGACCTGCTGGCCGACTACACGGCGATCGTCGACTACCCCGGCGCCGCGCTCTGGCGGGAACTCGCCGCCGCGTTCCCTCACGCGCCCGTGCTCCTGTCGACCCGGTCGTCGGCCGACGAGTGGTGGCAGAGCGCGAAGAGCACGATTCTCGTCCGACGTCACCGCGTCGAGGACGATCGGCACCGCATGGTCGATGCACTGTTCCAGCGCAGTCTCGGCGGCGACGTCACCGACCGCGAGGCGGTGATCGCCGCCTACGAAGCCCACAACGCAGCGGTGCGAAGCGAAATCGCCCCGGAGCGACTGTTCGAGTACCAGCCGGGCGACGGTTGGGCGCCACTGTGCGCCGCACTCGGGGTCCCCGAACCCGATGAGCCCTTTCCGCACACGAACACCCGCGAAGAATTCCGGGAGCGAGCCGGACTCGACGGGCCACCCTGATGGCGACATCGTTCCCTCCGGGCTTCTTCGATCGCGCCGACGAGTCGAGCGACGACCGGTTCTACGGCGTCGATCGCCTCCTCACCCACATCGACGACGCAGCGATCGCTGCGGTGACCGACCTGTACGACGAGCTCGGGTTGACCGGCGAGGTGCTCGATCTGTGCTCGTCGTGGATCTCGCACTTCTCGACGCCACCGCAGCGCTTGGTTGCGCTCGGCATGAACGCGACCGAGCTGGCCGCCAACAAGGCCGCTGCCAGTTGGCTCGTGCACGACCTGAACGTCGACCCATCGCTGCCGTTCACCGACGAATCCTTCGACGCCGTCGCGTGCTGCGTCTCCGTCGATTACCTCACACGGCCGCTCGACGTGTTCGCCGAGGTTGCGCGGGTCCTGCGGCCGGGCGGCGCGTTCGTGTGCACCTTCTCGAACCGTTGTTTTCCCACCAAGGCGATCCGGGGCTGGCTGTCGACGAACGACGAAGGACACTGCGCGATCGTCAGCGCCTACTTCGAACTCACCGCGGGATTCGGCCAACCGATCGTCCAACTCCGCAATCCCGGCGCGCCCGGCGACCCGCTGTTCGCGGTCTGGGCCCGACGCACGACCTGAGCGTCACTCGTCGCGGCGTGCGGGACTGGACCCGTCGGACCGGGGCCGTCTGCGCGGATGGGCGGACCGGCTCGGCAACTCTGCGACACCCATCGCTCACACTGTGCTCAGACACCGCCACCCGCCGGGTGGCACGAGCACCACGAGGAGTCCGTCATGCTGGTCTTGATCGCCACGAACGAACTGCAGGGAACACGACCCGGCGACTACAGCTTCACCGTCGAGGGCGAGCTGGTGACGCCACTCGCCGCCGAGTGCGCCTCGGGCGAACGATGCGGCTGCAATCGGGGGTTCCCCGGTCTCGCGAGCGGGTTCGCCACCACGACCGCCATGGTGGCCGAGCGACCCGGCGTCACCGAGCAGGACCTGCGCGACGCCGTGTTCGACTGGCTCGATCGAACCGGATGGATCGAGCTGTTCGAGCAAACCGCACACGACCGGGCCTCGAATGATCCCGGTGTCGACATCGACGGCGATGTCGACGACCTGATCGAATCGATCATCGACGAACACCTCGACTGCATCCACGAGATCTGCGCCGCGTACCCAGTCGGCACGGTCGTCATCCGGCGAGGGCTCCAGGTGATGACGCGCAGTTATCCCACCGCCGCCTGAGCGGCCCAGAGTGGACAGGGCGGCATCGAGGGCACAGGATGGCGCCATGGGGATCTACGACACCTATGTCCTGCCGCACGTCATCAAACTCGCCTGCAGTAGCGGCGACATCGCGGCGCAGCGTCGCAAGGTCGTTCCGCTGGCAACGGGCCGGGTGCTCGAGGTCGGCATGGGGCCGGGGCTCAACCTCCCGTTCTACGACCGCTCGACCGTCGAGTTGGTGTGGGGCCTCGAACCCTCGGAAGGGATGCGCCGCAAGGCCGCCGCAGCGCTGGCGGCGACCGACCTCGACGTGCGCTGGCTCGACCTCCCCGGCGAGGAGATCCCGCTCGACGACCACAGCGTCGACACGGTGGTGCTCACCTACACCCTGTGCTCGATCGCGGACTGGGAGCGAGCGCTCGGTCAGATGCGCCGGGTCCTCAAGCCGCGCGGCCGGTTGCTGTTCTCCGAACACGGCGAGGCGCCCGACGACTCGGTACGGCGATGGCAACACCGCATCGACCCGGTGTGGACCCGCCTCGCCGGCGGCTGCCACATCACGCGCCCGATCCCGAGACTGATCGAGTCGGCCGGCTTCAGCATCGACCGGCTCGACCAGGGCTACCTACCAGGCCCCAAGATCGGCGCCTTTCACTCCTGGGGTGGCGCCACACCGCGCTGAATGCCCGGCGCTTCGCTCTCCGGGCCATTCGCCCCTGGTGCGAACTGGCGCTCTGAGTAGTGTCGACATCGACATCGACCTCGGACTCCGAGGAGGAACCATGAAGCGCTCCGTTGTGTTGCTGGCAGTCAGCGCTGCCGTTGTGGCGTCCTGTGGGGGTGGCGACCCGTCATCGGGCGATTCCGTCGCCGACGACACAGCAGCCTCGGCCTCCGCGAACTCGTCCACGACCGAGTCGACCGCGTTCGACATCGCCGATGTCGAACGATCCGTCGTGAAGATCGTCGCCGAGGGAACGTTCATCGATCCGGAGGTCGGCGAACAACGCAACTCCGCGGGTGTCGGCTCGGGGGCGATCGTCTCCGCCGACGGCATCGTCGTCACGAACAACCATGTCGTCACCGGAGCCGCACTGCTGGAGGTCATGGTGCCCGGAGAGGACGACGCCGTCAACGCCAGGATCCTCGGAGTCAGCGAGTGTTCGGACCTCGCGGTGATCCAGCTCGACGGAAGCGGCTACACCCCGCTGTCGTTCTACGATGGCGAGGCGACGACCGGGTTGGAGGTCTACGCCGCCGGTTACCCGGCGAGTGACGCAGCGACGATCGAGGAGGTCGACTACACCCTGACCCGCGGCATCATCAGCTCGACGACAGCGAGCGGTGAGACGAGTTGGGCCTCGGTCGACGAGGTCCTCGAACACGACGCTCGCATCCGCGGCGGCAACTCCGGTGGCCCACTGGTCGACACCGAGGGTCGCATCGTCGGAGTCAACTACGCCGGCAACGACTCGAGCGACCAGAACTACGCCATCGCTGCCGCAGACGCTCGTGACATCATCGACGAGCTCACCGCCGGGAACAACGTCAACTCGATCGGCATCAACGGGGAGGCAGTCAACGACGGGGCCGGGGTGAGCGGCATCTGGGTGGCAAGCGTCGACAGCGGTTCGCCCGCGGACGCTGCAGGAATCGAACCAGGCGACCTGATCACCCGCCTGGAACGCCTCGACCTCGCACTCGATGGCACGATGAGTGACTACTGCGACATCATCCGCACGCAAGGCGACGACGCCACGATGAGTCTCGAAGTGCTTCGCTTCGCGACCGAGGAGGTGTACGAGGGCCAGCTCAACGGAACCCCACTCGAGCTGTCGTTCTCCTTCGCTCAGGAGTTCCAGGACGATGTCGGCACGGACGACCCCGACGCAGCTGCCGACGCCTACACCGAATTCGTCACCGTGAGCGACGACTCCGGCTCGATCACGTCCGACGTTCCGACCGAATGGTCCGACGTCAACGGCCAGCCCAACCCCGAGTTCGGCCCGAGCCTGTACGCAGCGCCCGACCTCGACTCGTTTCTGAACTCCTTCGACACCCCCGGTGTGATCATCGAAGCGACCGGCGAACGGGGAGCGGCCGACATCGACCTGACGCTCGACGAACTCGATTTCGCGGACCAGTGCACGTACATCGGGCGCAATCCGTACGCGGACGTCCTGTACACCGGTTCGCTCGACGAGTACTCGGACTGTGGGGGAACCGGCACGGCGCTCTTCGTGGTTGCGGTGACTCCCGAGGACGGGACGTTCCTCGCTCGCCTGGTGATCCAAGCGGTCGAACCGCGAGATCTCGACGCCGCCGATCGGATCTTCGCCACGTTCGTCGTGACTGCTTGATGCCGGCGTCGGTCAGACCAACGTGAGCTGGTCACCGACGCACACGACACCCGGAGTGACGACGGTGGCGTAGACCCCGACGTGCTGGTCGAGGTCGCGAACGATGTGGCGCAACACGCCACGATCCGCCGGGATCTCACCGCTGATCTCACGCGTCACCATCACGCAACGGAGGCACGGCACCGCGAACTCGATGACGGCGCTGCCGATCGTGGCTCGTCGGCCGGTCCAGTCGAACTCGGGATGACCGGGCGTTGACGCGTCGGATCCTTCACCGCCGGTGTCGATCACGATCGAGGGCCGGAATCGGCGAAGGTCGGGGTTCGAGTCCGGGAGCGCCCGCGCGAGCGCAACCAGTGCAGCCTCTGACATCACCAACAACGGGAACGCGTCGTAGTACGTGCCGGGGGGTGACTCGAACTCGGCAATGGTCGGCGGGAACACGGAGAGGTCGGGAAGCGGCTCGTCGGCCTCGAGACCGAACATGCCGCGGAGTTCGGCCATCATGTCGTCGCTGTCCGGAGCGCCGCGCCGGTAGTGGTCGAGGTCGTCGGCCGGGCGGAGCCGTTCGAGTCGTACCGAATGGACGAGCGCGGTGCTCACCCGCTCGTCCACGTCCGGGTCGCTCGTGCGAACGGTCGAGCCGTCCGGCAACGTGACCTCGACATGGCCGTCCTCGACGTCGCGAGCTGCGAGCCGCATCAGCGACCCGATCTTCTTGCCGCCCCTGATGCCGCCACGCTCGAGGTCGCGAGCGGCCCACGTGCGATCGCCGACGACGCCGAGCAGATCGAGCTCGACCGATTCGACCTGGCCTCCGACCATCGACTTGACCGGATACCGCCAGAGCTGAGAGACCTGCATCTCCGCGACGGTATTCATCACATGGTCAACACGGCCGCACCGGACACGTCGCCGCGTGCGAGGCGCTCGAGCGCCAGATTGGCCTCCTCGAGCGGATACACGTCGGCCACGGTGCGGATCGGGATCTCGGCCGCGAGGGCGAGGAACTCCTCCGCGTCTCGACGCGTGAAGTTGGCGACGCTGCGCAAGCCACGCTCGCGCCACAGCAGGTCGTAGTCGAACGCCGGGATCTCGTCGAGATGGATGGCGTTGATCGCCACGGTGCCGCCGGGCATGACCGCTGCGAGCGCAGCGACCACGACAGAGCCCACCGGGGCGAACGTGACCGCCGCGTCGAGGCCGACCGGCGGCGCATCGTCGTAGCCGCC